>JAUVNZ010000123.1 GCA_030599435.1 Gammaproteobacteria bacterium
AAATTTCTTGATTACGCCACCGCCACCTTCTTCCATCATTTCTTCTGACATTACAGTGTCCCCTTAATCGCCAAATGTAACCAGGCGTTCACTTTGAATGCCTGCTTCCACTAATTGGCCTAAACCAGAAATACGAAAACCAGGCGCAAGATTGTCGCCATCTTTTCCGTTACGCTTGGCCTCATCAGCATCAGCAATACCGCGTCGTTGGGCCGCAGCCACACAAACTACCATATCTAGATTGTGCTTTTCAGCTAACTCAGTCCAGCGATTTACAATATGGCGCTCATCCTGTGGAGGCGTTGTTAATCGTGTCCCGTTGTTTACGCCGTCGTGGTAAAAGAATACACGGTAAATCTCATGCCCTTTTTCCAGTGCCGCCTTGGTAAATAGGTAGGCGCTATCTGAGGCCTGGTGCGTATAAGGCCCTTCACTAACAAGAATTCCAAACTTCATTGGCTTGTGGTCTCCCTAAGCTAATAATTAGTTATCAGCTTCTATTTAGAAGCGAATATGGGTTGATGCGTTCAAATTTCTTCGAGAGCCAATCCAGTCATCAATGTGATACTTGGTGAAAGGTAATTCGGTCAATTCAAAGAAACGTGGCCAGCCAATACGGTCAATCCAGTCGCCAACGCGTTCCCAGTCAGTCGCATCTTCTTTATAAACTTTAAGAATATTTTTAACGATTGAAGCAACTTCAGGCCAGCGGGGCGGGTTGTTCGGGATACCAGCAGCAACCAGCTTATGAAAACTTGGTTTGCTACGCGCATTTGAATGTTTACCACCGACCCAGATTGCCAATTTTGAATGTTCCGGATCATTAATTTGCATTGGTGGGCACGGAGGAAAACAGGCGCCACAACAAATACATTTTTTCTCATCCACTTCCAGAGAAGGTTTGCCATTAACAATGGCTGGTCTAATCGCAGCAACCGGGCAACGCGCCACTACAGAAGGGCGTTCGCAGGCATTTGCAACTAGATCATGATTAATCTTCGGTGGCTTGGTGTGCTGTACGTTAATCGCGATATCACCCTGACCGCCACAGTTAATCTGGCAGCATGAAGTGGTAATATGAACACGGTTAGGCATTTCTTCGTTCTTAAAATCATCATAGAGCTCGTCCATTAATGCCTTAACTACACCAGAAGCATCAGTACCTGGTATATCGCAATGTAACCAACCCTGGGTATGGGAGATCATGGTCACGGAAGGACCAGTACCACCAACAGGATAACCTGCATCTTCAAAGGCCTGGATCAAAGGCTCAACTTTCGACTCTTCGGTTACCATGATTTCCATGTTTGAGCGAATAGTGAAACGCACATAACCATCGGCAAATTTGTCGATAATGTCGCAAAGCAGGTTAATTTCGTATGGGCCTAATTGTCTTTGAGTTCCAACACGTACGGTCCAGACTTCATCACCACTCTTGGCGACATGATGAAGTACGCCAGGACGAGGACGCTCATGATATTTCCAGTTACCGAAATTCTTAATGAATGTCGGGTGCATGTATTGGAACCCGTCTGGGACACCTGTTTCTATTGGTTGGCGTGGTTTATCAGCCATTTGTAACCTCCAGAGAAGTTTAGTATTTGGTTAAATTCTTATTAAAAGACCCGCCCCGGTAACGCCAGAGGCAGGTCATATCTTATTTTATCCTGCAGCAGCTTCGGCTTTACGCTTGTTCCACTTTTCGGCTTCGAGATCCCAGTCGTCCATGCGCACATAGGACCCGGCGCGTGGAGCAGATATCATGTTTGGATCAACATCAATGCCAATACCTTCCAGGAAGTTCACGAGACCGATACGCTCAATCATTTCACCGGTGCGTTCATGTTCCAGGGCATTCTCAGCAAAGAAATCAATTGTATCCTCAGCAATTTCTACCAGGCGAGCATATTCTTCGTCTGTTTCAAGCTTCATGAATGGAATAATGACGGTACCCATGGTGTCGCCAATTTTCAGTGTGCGTTTACCGCCAATCAACAATGTTATGCCATGGTCGTCGCCAGGTGATAACGCTCTGGTCATCACGTTAATGCAATGCATGCAGCGAACACAGTTTCGGTTATCAACATCCAGTGTGTTGTCATCGTTAAGTGAAAGGGCGTTGGTAGGGCAACGACTGATAACGTTGTCAATCATGTATTTTTGCCCTTTGGCTTCAACAAACTTCTTCACTTCGTCCTGATCAACTTTCATGGCGTCGCGCCAGGTACCGATTACGGCAAAGTCAGAGCGATGAATAGAGTTCATACAATCATTAGGGCAACCAGAGACCTTGAATTTGAACTTGTATGGAAGCGCAGGGCGATGCATGTCATCCATAAAGTTGTTTACCAGTAAACGGTGAATTTTGTGCTCATTGGCGCAAGATTGTTCGCATCTGGCAGCGCCAATGCATGACATGCCGGTACGAACACAGGGGCCGGCACCACCGAGATCCCAGCCATACTCGTTGACTTCGTCAAAGAAATCCTGAGTCTTTTCGGACGTTGTACCGATAAACATGATGTTGCCTGTTTGTCCGTGAAAAGCAATCAGGCCTGAACCGTATTTGTTCCAGCTATTAGACAATTTACGCAACATATCAGTTGTGTAGTGATTTGCGGGTGGTGGTTGTACGCGCAGCGTATGAAATTCCTTGGCTTCAGGAAACATAGGCTCGCCTTTTGAATCCATCAATTCAGTAAAGCGGGGAATAATGCCGCCGCCATAACCAAATACAGAAACGGTGCCACCTTTCCAGTAGCCCAGGCGGGTTTTATACGAATGTTCCAGCTGACCCAAAAGGTCAACCATCATGTTGTTATCCAGCGCCAGTCGTTTCAGGCCGGTTACAAAACTTGGCCATGGACCGGATTCGAGCTGATCCAGCATAGGTGTATCGTGAAAAGGCTTGTCAGATTTTTTCTGATCAAGTGGAAGATAGGTGCTGTGTTGTTCTGGATTCTTGGGCTTTTTATCGGCCATTAATATATCTCCTAAACGTGCCATCAATGCTTAATACATTAACGATTGGGTTCCGTTTGACTCCGTATACCAAATCTAGGGGCGCTTATTATTCAGATTTCCCCATGCACTTGCAATGGGTATTTCAGATATAAATAAACGCACCAGTAAAGTTCCGGAACGCATTCTATGTCTTGGGCTAACAAGGATAAAGCCGGTCTTTGGGGGGAGGTAAAATTATTTTATACCCCCCAAAAGGGATATAAGAAATGTCAAATAGTTAAAAAATTATACAAGAAAATGAAGAGATTATTGAATAAATACAATAAGTAATTGTAGTATTTTAATGTTTTTTATAGATAGTGAATGAGCCCTGGGCAAGACCTGTTTTGTATGAGGAGTGATGCCATAACAGGCTTTTTTTAACTTCAGGTTTGCTCTACATTGCCGCTCCCAAGTGAAATTTTATTTTTTTGAGATAATCAGGCGTTGAAATATTCATCAGGGGACAGCATTTATTGAGGCCAGTTATGATGGAAACTAAAAATGACCATGACCAAAATCAGCCATAGTGCAGGCCAGAACCCCTTTGACCTGGCAAATAAGGAGGCTTATTTGCGCTGGCAGGAGCAGAAGTTGGCATCTTATCCTGAGTCAGCAGACCAGCTGATTGTTGCGGTTAAAAACCCGGCGGCACTCACGCAAAGTGAAAAACAGAAAATTGCTGAGTTATGCCAAAAGACTAATATGGTCATCTATCAGAGTGAAGCTAAAAATGAAGGCAAGGACGTGCCAAGGCAGCTAGGCAGGCAAATGGGTTTGCACAATCTTGATCAGAATATGCTTGCAGATCAAGATGGTATTTCCTCGCTGGAAGTCATGCCGGGTAAGCACGAGCGGGGTTATATCCCTTATTCAGACAGGCGTTTATTGTGGCATACGGATGGTTACTATAATGATTCCAGGCACCGAATAGAGGCCATGTTGCTGCATTGTGTCAGGCCGGCACTTTCTGGTGGTGAAAATAGCCTGTTTGATCATGAAATGGCCTATTTATTGTTGCACGAGCAGGATCCGATGATTGTCGCGTCCCTGATGGAGCCTGATGTCATGACCATTCCGGCTAATTTGGAGGCTGGTGAAGTTGAGCGAGCAGCACAATCGGGACCAGTTTTCATAAGCAATGATCAGGGTGTATTAAGTATGCGCTATACCGCCCGGACACGAAGCATAACCTGGAAACATGATGAGGCGACAAAAACAGCCATAAAAGCTTTGGCGGATATTTTAGACAGTGATTGTAAGTACATATTTCATCACAGACTCGAGGCAGGACAAGGTATTATTTGTAACAATGTGCTCCATAACAGAACCGGTTTCAAGAATGGCGAATCAGTTTCTGAACAAAGATTGATTTACCGGGCAAGATACTATGACCGAATTGATAGCCTGGCCCACAATCAGCCCAAAATATATTCAAAGGCAGGAATAAGACATGCTTAATTTAAGTGAAATTTTAATGGAACATCACGATATGGAAACATTCGAAGAGCTGATAGAAACTGTAAAAGCTAAGGCTGGACAGGAAATGTTTTTCCGTATTGATATCAAGCCGACGTACCCAGATACACCCTCTAACTGGGAGGATCAACTGGAAGGTGCATTTGCTGGTGTCAATTCTGTCACAAGATAATTTTTAGTAGTTATGCGGTATTTTTAAGAGTATTTAAGATGAAATATTTAAATGAAGATGCGGGTATGGACGATGCGGATAGCGTTGATGATGCGGCGATATCAACCGTTCGTTTGCAGCAACAAATGGAGGCCCTTGAAGACAGGCTGCGAGAATTACCCGCAGACTGCAGTCCGGTGGAGCGTGCTGATCTGGAGCTAAACATTGCAGCCACGCTTGTAGACCTGAAACGATCGGAAGAAGCTTTTGAAAAGGCCAGAACTTGTCTTGATGTATTTTTGCAAGCAGAAGACTGGGAATTGGCAGCGCAATCCTGCGATGTAATGTTCAATGCAGATCAGGAAGAGTCGCTTGCGGCACTTGGTCAGGGCATTTGGCTGGCAGTAACTTATCCTGTCGATCCTGAGCTAACCGTGGCCCTTTTGCAGCATGTGATAGACGAAACTCCAGATGATTCTGATGGCGGGGCGTTGGCTGCAACTACTGCACGCTACATAGTCGATGCGCGCGCAGAAGGAAAACAAAAAGAAAATCTTAGTTTTTTTGTAAATAATTTGTTAGGTACGGTAGCGCGTCGCCATAGCAATATCGAAAACCAGGTGGATTTTCAGTCATGGATCGAGAAACTGGAATTGAATGACCCAGACAAATTTTTGGTTAGATTACGTAATGTTGTTGATGTGCTGGTGCAGGAGAATTGGTGGTTCGATCGGGATGCCTTGCGCGAGCGCTT
>JAUVNZ010000315.1 GCA_030599435.1 Gammaproteobacteria bacterium
TATACGTGGTGATATATATGGTGGCTTGACAGCTGCAGTCGTCGCCCTTCCTTTGGCTATGGCAATGGGCGTCGCGTCAGGTGTTGGCCCTATCGCTGGTATGTACGGTGCCATCTTCGTTGGTTTTTTTGCGGCGTTATTCGGTGGTACACCGGCTCAAGTCTCAGGCCCAACCGGCCCAATGACGGTTGTTATGGCTCTGATTTTTACCCAGTACACCTCTTTATTCCCTGGAGATCCTGCAACTGGTGCTGCCTTAGCCTTCACCGTTGTCATGATGGGCGGCTTGTTCCAAATTCTTTTTGGATTCCTACGTGTTGGTAAATTTATCGAATTTGTCCCCCATCCCGTTGTTTCTGGTTTTATGAGTGGCATTGGTGTCATTATTATTCTGATACAAATTGGCCCCCTACTTGGCCATGCGACATCAGCTAAACCCATCACAGCAGTAGAAATGATGCCTGAATTCTTTAGCAATATTCATAATGCTTCATTCACTCTTGGATTAATTGCTCTTGCTATTGTTTACGGTGTTCCAAAATTTTCACCTAAACTAAATAAAATGGTGCCTTCCCCATTATTGGCACTTGTGGTCGGTACCATGGCCTACATGTTGATGATGAAAGACAGTGGAGCACCTATTCTGGGTAATATTCCGACAGGTTTCCCGGCACCACAGCTCCCGACTATCATGCTTGAGCATCTACCTGACATGATCAAATCTGGCCTGATTCTGGCTGCATTGGGTGCCATTGACTCCCTGCTTACCTCACTCGTTGCTGATAACATTACACGTACTCACCACAAGTCTGACCGAGAGCTCATTGGTCAGGGTATTGGTAACACTGTGGCGGGTATCTTTGGTGGTTTACCCGGTGCAGGTGCAACCATGCGTACCGTGGTTAACGTTAAAGCCGGTGGCTTAACGCCTATTTCCGGTGCTTTACATGCTGTAATTTTACTTGCCATTGTTTTAGGGGGGGGCGAACTCGCCTCTAACATCCCCAAAGCTGTACTGGCAGGTATCCTGGTGAAAGTAGGCACTGACATCATTGACTGGGATTATCTGAAACGGCTTAATACGGCACCTAAAGCCGGTGTTGTGCTTATGTTTACTGTTTTGTTAATGACCGTCTTCATCGATTTGATCATGGCGGTTGCCACCGGCATGGTGATGGCATCCATGATCTTTATGAAACGTATGTCTGACTTACAAGCTGAAAGCGCAATAGCTGTAAACATACCCACCGATGAAACGCCACTTAATGAGCAGGAGAAATCGATTCTCACAGAAGCTCAAGGACGAATTCTCCTTTATTATATGGAAGGACCATTGAGCTTTGGCGCAGCCAAAGGCATGGTACGTCGTCTGGCACACTTCAGTGAATATGATGCGCTGGTACTTGATTTAAGTGGTGTACCTGCCGTGGACTTCACCTCAGCCATGGCCTTAAACGATATGGTCTGCGATACGCTGGAATCCAGTGAGCGTTATGTCTTTTTCGTCGGACTCCGTCCTAACGTAGAAAGCTTCCTGGAAAAACAATCTGTGCTTGAGAAGGTTGATAAAGGGCATATCTATTCTGAGCGGCATACTGCTCTATGCCATGCAGCAAGGGTTATAAATATCGATCCCGATGCATGTAAACCAGAAAAATAAAACTAAAAGTCAAAATAAAGCAGCCTGACACAGCAAAGTCAGGCTGTTTCACATTCTTCAGAATGAGATGATGTAATGATGAGGTGAAGCCAATTTCAATCTCACTGGCTCAGAATTAACCATCTACTATTAACAAAAAAAAAGACCTGTCATTTCTGACAAGTCTTTTATTTAGATGGTGGGCCGTCCGCGACTCGAACGCGGGACCAATGGATTAAAAGTCCACTGCTCTACCAACTGAGCTAACGGCCCTTGTTTGGAGGCCGGAATTTTACCGAACTCTCGGGGAATAACAAGCCCTTATGAGTCGATAATTTCCTAAATTGTAAATTAAATTGCGTCTAATTTACGCATGCCCGCAGGTAGCAACTTCATATCCACTAAAGAGCTTAAAAGTGACTTCACAAAGCCCGCTTCTTCTTCATATACCATTTGGTAGTACTGGATTTTCATAGTCAAAGCACTACCAAAAACAATACTGACAAACACCAGGAACGAACCTAGCGCTAATGTTGATACACCTGAGATTGATTGTCCAACAGTACAACCTAAGCCTAATACGCCACCAAAGCCCATTAGAACAGCACCAATCATATGCATGTAGAAGTCTTTGAATGAGTTAAACCACTCAACGCGGAAGCTGCGTGTAATCATTGTCCAAAGGAACGAACCTGCAATCACACCCAGAACAGAAACAACACCAAAGGTTAAAAAGGCATTTGAGAAACTAGAACCGATATAACCAAACATTTGGCCGATTGGGCTAATAAAGGTGAATGATTGCGACTGTAAGTTAGTAGAACCATTTTTTGGCTTACCTTCTTCGCTGTCCATCATCATGTCCCATTCACCATAAAACTGAGTCATGCTGAATGCACCGTCGTCTGTGGTAACGGCAATATTTGAAGTGAAGTACCAGGCTAATAAAACGATAAAACCAATCACAACACCAGCGAAAATATTATCACCACTTTTACGGAA
>JAUVNZ010000222.1 GCA_030599435.1 Gammaproteobacteria bacterium
GTCTCGGAGGTGCTTGATCGATGGCTTGCCCCTTCTCATCGTTACTTCAAACTCAGGGGGGATGATAACGGTATTTATATCTTGCGCCATTCGACCAGCGAAGATATCTGGGAAATGACGTTGTTTGACAGTGGTACAAAAGCCGATACCCGTCTTTCCTCGACCTGAGGAAAAAAACAAATCATGACAAGTCTTTCCTTAATCGAAAATAAAAGGAGACGGAGGGATTAAACTTTGATCAATTACAACAAGTGGTTAAATTAAAATTCCTCCGTCC
Source organism: Gammaproteobacteria bacterium (assembly GCA_030599435.1). The sequence continues at coordinate 278 of JAUVNZ010000222.1, forward strand.
CCTTTAACTAATTATTCGCAATACACGTAGTATTTACTGTGGCTGAGCAACATATCCTCGATACGTTTTTCAGACGGACTTTCCTGTGCATGAGCAGAGACTTGCTGTAGTTCAGGTTTTGAACGGTAATATTCAGGTTCATTATTGGCAGTAAGGGTCGCGCCACTAAAATCAGAATAATTGTAACTGCTATTCATAATGCTATCCTCATCGTTGATTGTTCATATTTATTTATTACGTATATAAACAATACATAAAACATGCCAATTATGATTTATTACAGGATTGTTTTTATAAACATATGATTAATTGAAAAATAATTCCGCTTTTCAAGACCGATTTTTCTTTGTTACTGACTGTGTACGTGTAACATTTTTGTGCATAATTATTTATCTGGTCACAGATTGGTGCAAAATGATGTTTGCTTACACGGAAGTTAGGGCAATGACTTATATCTGAATGTTTAACACATCCAGATAATTTATTTTGTGATGTTAAGCAGTAGATTAAAGATAATAAACCGAAATTGATTGAATGAATTTAGAGGTGATGGTGAGGCTAAATTCTGTTCACGGTTCATCATTATATGATGTATTGTTTTCTTCATCTTCTTCCCAGCTATATTTTTTCTCGGGTGAGTAGGGGTCATAGTTTCTGAGAAGTACGGCCAGGACAATGCCAATCATGGCACCAAAAAAGTGGCTTTCAAAGGATATGCCTGGTTCGTTTGGGAAGATGCCCCAGATCATGCTGCCGTATAGAAAGAACACGATCATGGACAGGGCAATCGCCAGTCTGTCCCAGCGAATTGCGCCAACAGTAAAAACGAAGAACATAAAGCCAAATGTCAGGCCGCTGGCACCGATATGATAAAACTGACGCGCAAACAGCCAGACACCCAGACCGGTACCGATATATACAGCAGGTATTACAATCCTTGCTGATTTCGGGTAACCGTATAAAAGTGCTGTGCCAAGTATAAGAAGCGGTGCTGTGTTGGCAAACAGGTGCGAGAATGAACTATGTATCAATGGTGCCCAGAAAATACCCATCAGCCCGCTCAACTGGCCAGGGTAAATACCATATTTGAAGAGGTCGGCAGCTATCAATAATTCGACACTCTTTAGCAACCACAGGGCTACTGTGAATGATGCCACTATGGTAAAAGACCGCTTCAGGTGAAGGGAATCTTTTTGTGGATTACTCAGCGTTTGAGTTTCTGTGTTCATAGCTTCGAGTACAGATAGAATAAATATGAGGCTATCTAAGCCTTTTAATTTGTCCCATGTTCAATTTGGGTCACATCTTGCATGTAGCTCGCTGCCCCTTATCGACCGCTTGTTGATATGCAATGTTAGCTTTTGGTATGCGTTCTTTTAACTGTGTTATACGTGTATTTCCGGATGGGTGTGTTGACATAAACTCTGGCGGTGCTGCTCCTGCCTTCGACATATTCACCCATAATGCTACGCTTTCTTCCGGGTTAAAACCTGCCTTTGCCATTAATTCCAGACCGATTAAGTCGGCCTCTGATTCATGGCTGCGGCTGAAGGGTAATGTGATTCCGTATTGCACACCCAACCCAAGACCAGCGAGGATCATGGCGTTGTTTGCATCCTGTGTGCCACCTAACACTGCGCTGGCAATATCTAAACCTAGCTGTGTTGCCATTTGACTGGAAACGCGTTCGTTGCCATGTTTGGCAATGACGTGTGCAATCTCGTGTCCTATTACAGTGGCGAGCTGATCCTGATTTTTTGCGTACTTCAACAGGCCGGTATAAACACCAATCTTGTAACCGGGCAAGGCAAATGCGTTGGCCTGTTCATCTTCAAATACCTGAACTTCCCATCGTTCTGGATCTGGATTCTGTGTTACCTGAGGAATGATTTTATTGGCTACACACAGAACATATTGATTTATATTTTTGTTTTTTGACAGCGGTGTTTGTTGTTTTATCTGTGCAAAACTTTGCGCACCTATGGCGTCCATCTGATCGTCAGGGATCAGTTTAAACTGCGCTCTTCCCTCGGGTGATGTTGCGCAGGATGCTAAGCCGAAAACGACAAGGATTAGTGGAGTATATGTTGTTATTGTTTTAACTAGATTATGCTGTAGAAAAATCATGATTAAATTAGATGTGTTTAATAATTAATAAAATGCTGTCAATAATCAGGGGGGCAGTGCGCTGGTTACAATGGATGAGAAAGAATAAATATCGCCTGATCCCCACTATACAGATTATATGGTGGAATTCAGCTGACAGTATACCGCCTAATCGTTAAAGTGTCCGTTCATCTGGTGGAGGTTCAGAGTTTTAATCAATTACAACATGTGGTTAAATAATAATCTCTCCGACTTCTTTAATCCAGGCTATGAAACATAGAGTTAGACAATGAAATTAAGCTGGCCGGGTTTCAATGAAAAGGGCATTCTCCTAATCGGACTTTCGCCAGAGTCTTTCTGCATGGCAAAAGAAACTATTGATGTTCACGGTGAAAGTTTCACACCAAAAGATGAACTTCATGTCACATTGATCGGCAGCGAACTCGGATTGATCATCCAGAATAAAATACAACAAAATCAAACAATCGATAAGTTACTCGAAAAGACGTTTGAAGAAATTGACTGGTCATTCAAACAAACGGGGCCGGTACACATCCTGTCACGTTCAGAAGAGGAGATTGTCGAGATGAGCATTATTTTGCTCATTGAAATGCCTGGTGTAACAATGTTTCATGATCAATTAAAGACTCTCGGATTGATTGATTCCGAAACACCATTACCACTACCGCATGTCACGCTGTATACTCATAACTGTCCTTTAGGTATTGGTGTGCCGAATGATGAAACTCTCAATGCTCTGTCCAGGGAAACCTTATCGGTTAACACACTAAATAAACTATGCGAATAAAAGCCATATGGAATCCATAATAATGCAATCAAGGGGTCAGAACACATGAAAGAATATGCGATCAAGGAGGCCGGTCACTTGAATGAGAATCGCCTTTTTCTGGAAATGGAGTGGTTGTGAATGCTTGAAATCGATGGCATACCACCAAGACTGACAGACCAGCTATGTGAAGAGCTACTCTGTCAGCAGTATTGGTATCAAGGTAATCTGGCTCAGGAAGTCGACGCCCTTTTTCTCAAGGTGAACGGGCGCTGGCACCAACTCTATTTCGATGCAGGTATCGTATTTTGGCGAATTCAGCAGGAGGCGCCGGTGCCGGTCGAACAACTGGCGGGGTCTCCTTTTGCCTATCCATTGATCAATCTCGGTGAAAAGTTTGGTATTAAGGACA
>JAUVNZ010000271.1 GCA_030599435.1 Gammaproteobacteria bacterium
AAAAGTTTGGAATTTGTATTAGCGATACTGGGTATTACTGGAAAGCCTGAATGGCCGCTATTGGCCCAGAGTGTGTGAAAACTCAAATCCAGCCATCAATAGGGTCTTCATCAGCTCCAACACCGCTTCTTTCGGCTTTTTAGCCAGATATGCCGTATCTAAATATTTCTGCACAACATTTACACGGTTTGGCACTTCTACCAGGAGAAGCCTGAAAAGAGCGGTAAGAAGCATATAGGGTAATTCAAATACAGGCCGTTAGGCCTGTATTGCCTTAATCAACGACTGGGTGCCCATGATGTTTATGACTCGCCTCAAATTATAAGCCAGCACATGCAAACTCATCTCGGCATTCACCCGCTTGAGTGTTTTCATTTGGAAATGTGTTGCACCCATCCACATTTTTATCGTGCCAAACGGGTGTTCTACCGTTGATCGACGTATTCTCATCATTTCAGGTTCGTCATCCAGTCTGGCCTGAAGTCGATCAAGCGTGGCCTCATGTTCCCAGCGCGTGACGCGCCTTTCTTTGCCTGATGTGCACTGGGATTTGATAGAGCAAGATTGGCAGACTGAACACCAATAACGGTAGAACAACTGGTCGCGCACATGGCACTGAGTACGACGTTTCAGGGACTGACCAGCAGGACAAATGTATTCATCATTTTTAGCATTGTAGATAAAGTCACGCTTGTCGAAAAATCCTTTAGACAAGTTATTTGATGTCTGCATCTTGGGTAAATACGTGGTGATTCCTGCTTCTTCACAAGCCAGAATTTCTTCAGCTTTATAGTATCCCCTGTCGGCGACGACCGTTAGTTCTTCTGTCCCTATAGCTTCTTTAGCTTGCTTGGCAATATTGGATAGCTGTGATCGATCACTGCCTTCGTTATTGACCTCATGAGAAGCAATAAGGTGGTGTTTGGTATCGACTGCCGCCTGTGCGTTATAACCAACGATTCCTGAGCCGCGTGTTTTCATGGCACGTGCATCGGGATCGGTCAGTGAGACTTGTTTATCCGGTGAAGCCATCAATTCAACTTCGATTTCATTCAGCCGTTCAATTTCTTCTTTTAGTTTTGCTATCTTTTCTTCTAGCCGATCAGTTCTCTTTTTTGCAATCGTTGCTTCCTGTCGATCTGCACTGGCTATCTGGGCAAGATATTTTTCTATACTCTTGTCGATGATCTCCAGTCTGCGCTTGAGCTTTGCCTGTGTATAGTTTCGGTCACGATTGTTGACCGCTTTAAGTTTACTGCCATCAATGGCAACAAAGGCATCAGCAAATAAATTCAGCTTACGGCATACCATTACAAACTCTCGACAGACCTGCCGGATAGCATCGGTATTATCCTTACGAAAATCAGCGATCGTCTTGAAGTCAGGGGCTAAGCGACCGAGGAGCCACATGAGTTCTACATTGCGACCGGCTTCTCGTTCCAGACGACGGGAGGATTGAACTCTATTGAGATAACCATAAACATAGAGCTTGAGCATGGTGGCCGGATGATAGGCAGGTCGACCCGTTGCAGCAGGCCTGGTTTTAAATCCCTTGTTAGAAAGATCGATGCTATCGATAAACACATCAATCACTCTGACATCGTTATCTTCTACGATGTAATCATCTAATTGCTCTGGGAATAATGTTGCTTGAGTTCTGTTTTCGCCTTCAATGAAACTGGTCATGTGATGATCCGCATATTGAAAGGATCATTATATATTAGAGGAGGTTTTCACACACTCTGGGCCAGAAGCGGACCTCCAGCTTTTCCTGGTCAAACAGGCGCAACCACCCTTGAGTGGTTTTTAGTACATCTCAGGCACAGAGCTTCTCTGAGCAAACCACCATGCAAACACCTCAACATTAGAGGCTTGTCTATTTCACTCATTCGCATTAGTACATACATTTCCTCATGAGTTAGATCAGCTAAATGAGTTTTTTATAAGGCTGTTTAAATTAGTTGCTTTTGAAATTCATTTAACTATTTGTTGACATGACCATTTGGTATATTAGAATAAACTAATATTTATTCAACTAAGGGAGAGGTTAAATGAAGAAGATCTTATTAGGTGGTGTTGCAGGTTTTTTCATTGGAGCAGTAGGGCTAGGCGTTGCTATGTTCAGTATGATGCCTGGAATGATGCTCATCGAAAATGAGTCAAAATTTGGAGTGGAGGAGACAGTCCAAAAACTCACTCAACTCATTGAAGAGAACAACTGGAAAGTCAAACAAAAGTATCCACTCCATAAAGGGGCTGCGAAGATTGGAAAACAGATCAAACCAGTAGTTGTCATTGAATTTGGACATTCTGCTCACTCCAGTAAAATTCTCGAAATTGACGACAATCGACCGACCGCAGCAATGATGCCAGCCAGAATTGCTGTATATGAAAAAGAGAACAAAAAAGTATACATTTCGAGATTGAATCTGGGTCTTATGGGAATCATGTTTGGTGGCGTAGTGAAAGAGGTTATGGGTGAAGCGCAAAAAGAACACGACGCCATCGTGGAAGATATTATTAAGTAACTTAGGTTCGATAATGGAAGTTGACACCAAAACCATTTAGGTCTTCTCTTGACTAGTTACTGTAGTTCACGGAGAAATCATCTACTTCCGGCTAGGGTCACACGCCCGTGGTCTACCCTGACGTGTGTCGCTTGTACTTGGCAGTGGGAATAATAGGGATCAGAAGACGTCTGCTTTTAAGGGGTATCAGGATATTTTTTGCTTGAAGAATGACAAAACGTGAATATGTCACATATTTTCTGATTTCAGTTTGGTAATGTTACCTAACTCAATGAGGAGATATGAATATAATAGACGGAATTATATTTATCAGCTTTCAGCATTGGGAGACTGCAAGGACATTAACTTGGTATGCAGGCATTGAAGTACAGCTTGTTGTTGATGCTAACAAAATTACCAGTAGGCATTAATCAGAAAAAAGCCGTATCTGATAGAGAATCAGTTGCTCAGCTCTATATAAGTGAGTCTGAGAGCCTCCAGTATTGCTATAGGTGCACCCGATACTCAAAACAGCGTCTTTTTGCGTCTGGATAGGCAGC
>JAUVNZ010000021.1 GCA_030599435.1 Gammaproteobacteria bacterium
AACACGCCCAGCTTCTTGTGCTTGGGCCAAAGATGGCATAGCTCAGCAAAAGCCGCTGCGCCCGCTCGTTCCATCAATTCCAGACCGGGAATACCTTCTTCCTCTATAGTTAAACGATCCAGCTCTCCCACTTGTTTTGCAAAGTAAAGATTGCGGGGCAGATCGCGAACCGCTCCGGGTCGAAGATTGGGTGGTAAATTACCGTGTAATTGGTTCATGGGGATATGATAGCGGCTATGGAAGACGTACAAAAGGAAACGGCCCACAAACCTGCGCATGAAAGTGAGGGTAAAGATATGTTTGCACTGGCAAATAATATCAAACGCTGGGGTAAAGAGCTGGGGTTTCAGCACGTCGGGTTTTGCGATACTCAGTTAGAAGAAGCTGAAGCCCATCTGCTTAACTGGCTCAAAGCGGGTTATCACGGCAACATGGAGTACATGGCCCGCCATGGCAGCAAACGTAGCCGCCCGGCAGAACTGGAACCTGGCACTACTAGCGTTATCAGCGTTCGCATGGATTACCTGCCTGCCGAAGATGACAACCCTGAACGCATCCTTAGCAATCCGGAACAGGCGTATGTTGCCCGCTATGCTCTGGGACGTGATTACCACAAACTGATACGTCGACGTTTACAAAAACTCGCCACACGCATCGAAAAAGAAATTGGGGATTTTGGCTATCGGGTTTTTACAGACAGTGCGCCGGTTCTGGAAAAAGCCCTGGCAGAAAAAGCGGGGCTTGGCTGGATTGGAAAACACAGCAACCTGCTGGCAGAACAAACGGGTTCCTGGTTTTTTCTGGGTGAAATTTATACTGATTTACCTCTGCCAACAAACACACCATCTACAAACCATTGCGGCACCTGTACATCCTGCATCGACATCTGCCCCACCAAAGCCATTGTGGCACCTTATACAGTTGATGCACGTCTATGCATCTCTTATCTTACAATTGAGTTACGTGAAGCGATTCCTGTTGAACTGCGCCCGTTAATAGGCAACCGTATATATGGTTGTGATGATTGTCAGCTAGTCTGCCCATGGAATCGTTTCGCAGTCCCTACGCCTGAAACAGATTTTTTGCCACGCCACAAACTGGATAACATCACCTTACTGGAACTATTTTCATGGACTGAGGATGAATTTTTAAACAACACCGAGGGCAGCCCCATTCGCCGTATTGGCTATGAATGCTGGTTACGAAATATTGCTGTAGCACTGGGCAACGCATCTTCGGAACATGGAATAATTAAAGCTTTAACAAAACGTCAAAATCACACATCGGAGCTAATACGTGAACATATTCAGTGGGCACTTGAACAACACGAACATTCTTCTTCTTAATAGTTAACCATCAAAAACCTGGAGTTTTGTTATGCAAGAACAATCAGCCTATAAATACAAATTCATTGTCTTACTTTTATTTTCTCTATTGACGCTTGGCAACAGCTTTAATATTTTGGCTGAAGAAAAGCCATATCTAAACATACGCATATTATCTGCAAAGTTGGCGCAGCAAGCAGCAAGTAGTGCTTACGAAGACTGCCGATTGAAAGGATACAAGGTATCTGTTGCCGTGCTCGATCGTAGAGGCGGTCTTATGGCATTTATTCGCAACCCTCTGGCTGGAGCCCATACAATAGAAATTAGCCAACGCAAGGCCTATTCATCTGCAACTTACCAGACACCCACATCAGAAATGAGGGACATGGAGGAGTTCAGGTTCACTCCAGGTGTATCATTACTAGGAGGCGGATTGCCTATTCGTGTAGCAGGACATTTTTACGGGGCTATTGGCGTGGGTGGTGCGCCTGCAGACAAAAAATCCGGCGATATCGACGAGAGATGTGCGCAAACAGGAATAGACGCTATTGCCGAAGCACTGGAGTTTTCTGACTAATATTTTTAATATTTGTTGGCCAGTTTCAGTTAACAAAGAAATACTAAAATTTTAAATTAATTTGGCGGCCACCCCCAATGAAACACTTACAGAATCTGTTTGACAACAATATTAACTGGGCTACTGATAAAAAATCCGAAGACCCAAATTTTTTTCGTAAACTTCTCAACCAACAAAGCCCTGAATACCTGTGGATAGGCTGCTCGGATAGCCGTGTACCTGCTAATGAAATCGTAGGCTTACCTCCGGGTGAACTTTTTGTTCACCGTAACGTGGCTAATGTTGTGGTACATACTGACCTTAACTGTCTTTCTGTCATGCAGTTTGCAATCGAGGTATTAAAAGTTAAACACATTATCGTATGTGGCCACTATGGTTGTGGTGGAGTAAAAGCTGCAATTGATAATGAAAGATTGGGCCTGACTGATAACTGGATTCAGCATATTAAAGATGTGCGCGGCAAACACCAGGATATTATTTCCGCGATTTCAAATGACAAAATAAAACACGATCGGCTGTGCGAATTAAATGTTATTGAACAGGTATTAAACGTTTGCAATACAACCATTGTGCAGGATGCCTGGGAACGACAACAAGAACTTACTATACATGGCTGGATATACGCCATTAACGATGGCGTATTACGCGATCTCGGTGTTAGCGTTGACGATGCAGAAGAAATAAAAACTGCTTATTCAAATGCCATCGACAGGCGTCGATAATACTTCTACTGCGTACTTTTTGCCGCGGTAAAATATAACCACATAAAACCTGAAACACCAGCCAACACTGAGGCTAGAAGAATCCCGGTTTTTGCCATAAGCAAATCTTCAGCATGGTGAGCAAAACCCAATTCTGCAATGAATATCGACATGGTAAAGCCGATTCCTCCCATCAAGGCCACACCTACAATGTGCTTGAAATTTAAACCTTGCGGAAGTGTGGTAAGACCAACTTTCACTGCGACCCAGGAGAAACCGGCAATACCAACCAATTTTCCAAACACTAAACCCGCAGCAATACCTATCGAAACCGGATGACTGACGATACTGCCAAAAGAAGACCAGTCAATTGGAATACCCGCATTAGCCAATGAGAAAATAGGGATAATAATATAGGCCGATGGTATGTGCATTTTATGCTCCAAAATTTGGGCGGGTGCCTGCACCATGTGTACGCCTTCACCCAAAGCTCTGACTCGAGAACGCAATTCATCATTTTTAATAATACTTTCTTCGCGACGGTAGGCTTGTTTAATCTGTTCAATCATTTGATTTATCTGTGACAGAAAACGATTCGGGTCGTACTTCGGGCGCATGGGGATGGTAAAGGCCAGGAGAATGCCTGCCAAAGTTGCATGAATGCCACTTTTTAACATGGCAATCCAGAGCACAACACCGAGCAGGATGTATGGTAAGGGGCGACGTATCCCACCGAGATTTAATGTCACCAGCATCAGCAACATGGCGGCTACAGTCGCCAGGGCAAACAAATTTATAGTTTCTGTATAAAACAGCGCAATAACTATGACAGCACCCAAGTCATCCACGATTGCCAGCGCCACCAGAAATATCACCAGCTGTTTTGGTACTCGGCTACCAAGTAACGCAAGAGCACCCAGAGCAAAGGCAATATCCGTTGCCATTGGCACCCCCCAGCCATCAAAGGTGTGCCCCTCGGGGTTGAAGGCAATATAAATAAGAGCTGGAATTAACATGCCTCCGATGGCTGCAGCTATCGGAAGTATTGCCTGCTTAGGATCAGCTAGTTCTCCCACCAGGATTTCACGTTTGAGCTCTAAGCCAATCACGAAAAAGAACAGAGCCATCAATCCATCATTAATCCAGTGATGCAACGATTTTGATAGTTGAAACTCCTGCAATCCAATAGTGAATGGCATTTCCAACAGGTGATGATAGGCATCACTCCATTGACTATTCGCAATATAAAGCGCCACAACCGCACACAGCATCAACAGGATACCACTGGTGGTCTGGCGGTGAATAAACTCATCCAGGGGCGATAACACCTGATCAAAAGCTTTTTCCCATGGAGCAACGTACTCCTTACCGATCAGTTTTTTCATCAAGCACCACTAAAACTAAAATTTAAATTAATTGGTTAATCAGACTTTTTTCTGTCAGATTGGTTTCGTTTTTTCTAAAGTTTCCCTTTCAACGTGATCAGCAAACCCGGCACCTGCTTCAGTGTAAATATTAAACACAGCAGTCGCGCCTGACTTTTCTAATAACTCCACTTCATCTGGAAATTTTGCAATAGCGGCAATACGACCGGAGAAAGATATTCCGCGTAATTGTGCTAACGCATCTAGATTGGCTTGAAGATTTGGTAGCGACAGCATGACAAGCTTGATGCTGTGATTTTGTTCAATTTTATCCCAAAAGTCCGCATCACTAGGATCACCGTGCAAAACGTTTCGCCCCATTTTCTGATGTCTTTTAACCACCTCAATATCAAAATCAATACCGACAACAGTCTCACCATGGAGCTTGCGCATCTTGTCATAAGCGCCACTGCCGACTCTACCCATGCCAAAAATAGCGATGGTTGAACCCAGAGTATCCAGCAATATGTCATACGGAAGTCTTTTTACACGCTGAAATCTCATCAAGAAACTTCTTAACTGGCCATAAATTCTGTCATCGTGAGTATTAAGTGGCGCCGCAACGATAAAAGAAAGTGAGAGCGCAATAGCAATAACCACTAACCATTCAGCATCAATCCAGCCACTCGATACACCAATTGCAGCTACGATCAGCCCAAATTCACTGTAATTAGTCAGATTAAGGGTACTCAACAGCGATGTCCGTGCCCTTAACCTGAAACGAGTCATTAAAGTAAAAAAGAGTGCTGACTTAATAAAAACGAAGGGTACGAGCAGGAGCCCTATGATTAACGCTTCCATTGAGAGCTCTCCTGACATACCGATGGACAGAAAGAAACCCAACAGAAATAGATCCTTGAAACCCAATAATGATTTTGCCATCTCTTCCGACTTTGGATGAGTTGATATCAATAAACCCATGACCAGCGCACCCAGGTCGTCCTTTACCCCACCCAACTCAAAAATTTCAGCTCCACCCAGAGCCAGCACCAGACCATACAAAATCAACAATTCTCCATGACCTGTTTTTTGCAGTAGATAGTGGAAAAACGGCCGCAAAGGAATAAGCAGAAACAGCAGCAACGCCCAGTACGAAGGCAGCTTGCCTGTGGAAGCAGCCAAAAAAACAACTGCGGCAATATCTTGCATAACCAGAATGCCGATAGCTATCCGACCATGCAGGGACTTCATCTCCCCCTTCCCCTCCAGCATTTTGACCACCAGAACCGTACTGGAAAAGCTCAATACAAAAGCAATCATCAGCGATAACTTGATATCCAGACCATCAAAAAGCGGTACGTTTAGCAAAGCCAGACCATAGATGGCAACCCCGAAGAGTGCTGTAATGATGGAAATATGCAGTGAAGCTACAGCCCACACCTGTGGTCTTATTAACACCCTCAGGTTTAACTTCAGACCAACAGTGAACAACAGCAGAGTAATGCCCAGATCAGCAAGCTTCTGTAATGTTTCCCCGCTGGCCATGCCCAAATAGTTAAGCGCAAAACCGGTTGCCAGAAAGCCAACCAGTGGCGGAAGATTTATTAATCTTGCCAAAAAGCCCAGAATAAAGGCCAGGGTGATCCAGGTAACATCACCCAGCGCGATAGCAACCCATTCAAAATCCATAGTCTTCTTGCCTGCGCTTATTTATAAGTGAGGTTTAATCATGATGAACAAATATGCCATAAAATGGTTGCTCCACAAATGCTTCAAGCTGGTTCGAGGACATTTTAAAGTAGTCCTTTAAAATTTCTCCCAGCCTCATTATGAAGGACAAATTAGTCCACCTAGCTTTCTCATCAAGCAGAAAAAGGTCAAGTTTCCGTAAATTATACCGAAAACCTTACTAAGAATGATGATATAAAGCTATCGTACATTCAGCCCGAGATAGCTGTTAGGAATACAGCAGCATAATGATGTAAATGCGAGACATCTGCATGGATTACCAGGAAAACAAAACTAGTTACGCTCCATTAGAAACAGACGCTAAGGGACTAACTTCCAGCACCAAATTCGGGCTCTTTTTTGGCTTTAGCGCGATGCTGTCTATTGTTGCAATACTGACCTTGATTGGTATTTGGTGGGGGGTTGGTTCACTACAAAGCCGACTGGATACTCTGGTTGGAGATCAAATCAATAAAATTCGATTGGCTGTTGATATGCGTAACTACGCGCGTCAACGAACGCATTCCATCCAACGCATGATCCTGCTTGATGATCCTTTTGATAGAGATGATGAGTTTCTTCGTTTTAATAGCTATGGTGCCAAGTTTGTTCTGGCTCGTAATGAGTTTCTTTCCCATAAATTATCTACACAGGAACGTGCCGTAATAGATGCACAAGGCAAGCTATCGGGGCAAGTTGTTCCATTACAAAGAGAGATCGTGGATCTTGTTGCTACGGATAATATTGAGGAAGCCAAGATTATTCTAATGAAAAAAGCTGTGCCCATTCAGGATAGAGTCATAGAAAATTTAGTCGAGTTACATACGCTGCAGGAAGAAACAACAGCATTATCAATATCTGAATTTAATAAAAAGAACGATAAGTTAAATGTATGGATAATTTTACTGTCCGGTATCTCTGGGATTATTGGTTTAATTGTAGCAACTTTTGTTATACGTCGTTTTAACAAAGAGGCCTTGCTACGCAGCCACCAACTTGTCGCTATTGAAAACTCCAGAGTTGCCCTGAAGAAATCAGGTAAAGATTTGATGCTTGCTAAAGAGTCCGCAGAAGAAGCTAACAAGGGAAAGAGTTACTTCCTGGCCAACATGAGCCATGAACTACGCACACCGCTCAACGCAATTATTGGATACAGTGAAATGCTAGAGGAGGATTTAACCGATACATCTCAATCCGAGCAAAAACAAGATTGTAAGAATATTATTTCATCGGGAAAACATTTGTTAAATCTTATTAATGAAATTCTCGATCTCTCAAAAATTGAAGCGGGCCGTATGGATATTGAAATCATACAAATGGATCTTGCGCCCGTAGTTTCAGAAGTTGTTTCTACTATCGAGCCCCTCATAGTAAAAGAAGAAAATAATTTCATTCACGAATATACTGAATCTGAACTTGGCAATTTACATTCCGATCCAGTCAAAATTAAGCAAATACTATTAAACATGCTCAGTAATGCAGCAAAATTTACCCACAATGGTGACATTACCTTACGCATTGACTCACAAAGAGAGGGTGACCAGGAATGGGTGTCCTTCAGTGTAAATGATACGGGTATTGGTATGGAGAAAGACATGCTGGCCCAGTTGTTTAAACCATTTATCCAGGCTGATATTACAACAACACGAGAATACGGCGGCACAGGTCTTGGGTTAACCATTACCAAACATTTTTGCGAAATGCTAGGCGGACGAATAGAAGTATCGAGTAACCTCGGTGGAGGTAGTACATTTTCTGTATCACTGCCAAGAAAAATTGATGATGTATTGTGTGTTGTACCGTAACTTGTACCGTAGTTGTTAACCTTTATTACTAGTATCAGTTATTAACATTAGCTATATGAAGTGTGCTGGCCACTATGGCCAGCACACTTCAACTATTTATTGAAAAATTATTGTACTAAAGCAAATCGCCTCACAAAGCGATCGCCCCATAAGTGCATTACCAGGCCTAGAACAATCAAACTGCTTCCTAACAACACTTCAGCGGAAACAACCTCTCCATTAAGCGTTTGGCCAAGCACTAATGCAAGCACCGGGGTTAACAATGTAATTAACGACACTCTATTTGCCTCCAGTTTCTTTAGCAAATAAAAATACAATGTAAACCCCAACGCCGAACCAAATACACCCAGATACAACATTGCCATTCCAGCCTGCGCATGAATTTCTTCCGGCACATGGCCGTCAAAGATCAACCAGGTCAGAAAAAATAAAGGCGTAACTACAAAAAGACCTCCACTGGTCACCGTTAGTCCGGGTAAACCACTACCAATACGTTTTACCCATACGCCACTCAAACTGTGCAAGGTAACTGAAAATAAAATAGCGACCACACCCATCCATGCATCACCTGCTAACATTATGTCAGATGCAAAAATACTCACTAACCCAGCAAAACCTAAAGTCATACCTGCAATCTTCCCTGGGGTAAAACTTTTTTCGCCCAGGATTGCGGCCGCCGCCAGACCCGTTAATAAAGGATTCAGTCCGTACAACACAGCAATTAACCCCGAAGGGATGAACTGAGCACCCCAGTACACACTGAGCATGGCGCCATAGATGGCAACGCCCGCTGCTATATAAGTTCTACGTGCATCACGATGCCAGGGCAGCCCTGGTTTCAGAATTTGCAGCAATACAGCACACTCAAACGCGCCCAGGATCATTCGTCCGGAAATACCGAACAAATAACCCCAACCTTCACTGCTCCACTGAATCGCTAATGGGGTTGTTGACCAGATCAACACCACTCCCAAAAACGCTGCCGGCACTGACATGACTATTCTCCTTTATCTTTGACGCACCAATTATAAAAAAACCACTAAATGCAAAAGGCCGCAGATTTTGATATCTGCGGCCTTTTGGAATTCGGTAATATTAAATCAAAATTACTGTGTTAAAAATTCCTCCAGGCCGCGAGTATGTAGCTTATTGGCTAGACACGCACGCATCTGCACAGGCAGCCAAATGGGTGCATGTGATGCTTTTGCTGAACATATTGTGCTGTAAAAATTCATGTGATGAGTTTGGTCCTGGTTTGTCATTCTGTCAAGCATAGCCACTCAGTGATTAAAAATTTTAGCTTTCTGTCTCAGGCAACTTTATAAAGTGTTCACGATAGTAAACCAGCTCATTTATAGAGTCCCGAGTGTCATCCAATGCCAGGTGGCTGGAGTTTTTAACGAAGCCCTTGGTAATTTTAGGCGACCAGCGTACTGCCAATTCCTTCAAGCTACTAACATCAAGATTCCTGTAATGAAAGAAGGCTTCCAGCTCAGGCATGCAACGGGCAAGAAAGCGGCGATCCTGACAAATACTGTTACCACACATCGGTGATTTACCCTTGCTGACATACTGCTCCAGAAAAGCAATGGTCTGCTTCTCTGCCTCTGCTTCATTCATTGTGCTATCTGCGACACGTTGGGTAAGACCCGATCCACCATGCTGTTTGGTGTTCCATTCGTCCATTCCACCCATAATGTCATCACTTTGATGGATCGCCAGCATTGGTCCTTCGTCAAGAATATTCAGCTCGCTATCGGTCACAATAGTGGCTATTTCAATAATTTTATCCTGCTGGGTATCCAGCCCGGTCATCTCCAAATCAATCCAGATAAGGTTTTTATCTTTTTGGGATTTACTCTGGCTGTTTTTCTGGTTCAAGTCCTGACTCATAGGTTCTCTCACAAAAAATAGTGGAATCTAGTGTATAACCACCATACTACCAGAGCCAGTAATGAATTCGACATTCATGAATACCGTAATCCATGATCATTGCTATACTCCTGCAATCGGGTGGTTGATAATAAGCGCTATTACCTGAAAGCAATGAACAAAATAACAAAATACTGGAAGAGTTAATATGATTCGTTTCGCCGATATTACAAAGAAATTAATAGTGCCTGGTATAGTTTTTTCGCTATTACTAGGAGCAGGAGGCTTTTGTGTTTATGCGACACCTGCACTGGCTGTGGATGCTGCCAAAGGTGCTGCAAACGGAAAGAAACTGCACGACGCCAAATGTTTTGGCTGCCATGATACCCGGCAATACACCCGTAAAAATCGAATCGTGCATACCTACGAAGACCTGCATGCCCGTGTAGAGTTTTGTGACTCTGCGTCCAACGCAGGGTTTTCGTTTGATGACCTGGACGACGTAGTAACCTACCTCAACACTGAATTCTACAAGTTTAAGAAATAGGCCAATGACAGGTTTAACTCAACAAAGCTGTAAACCATGCGAAGGTGGAGTTCGGCCTCTTAGCAGAGACGAAGCAACTGCAATGCTAAGTAAACTGAAGGGCTGGGAGCTCAGCCTCGATGCTAGCGAAATTCAGCAAACCTTTCGTTTCAAGGATTTTCATCAAACCATGGATTTTGTGAACCTGGTTGCCGAGGTTGCACACCAGGAAGACCATCACCCCGACCTTGTGGTGGGCTACAATCACTGCGAAGTCCACTACCGCACTCATGCCATTGGTGGCCTTTCTGACAATGATTTTATCTGCGCTGCAAAAATTGATGCCTTACTGCCAGCTAATGCTGGCTCTAATCCCGGAACTAATTCCGGAACTACAGAAAGCTAACCACTGAGGTATGGCTTTCATTTCCTTCCCTCCCACACCCAGTTTCCTCACCCTCCTCCTTTACATCGTGATAAAAAGTAATCATGCCCAAGCGTAAGCTGACACGGCGCCAAACATGGCGTGCCGAAAAAATTCAGGCCGAACGCCTGGCCCGTTCAGATAAAAAAGTTTCCGATATTGAAAACAGCCTTAAAGGTAGCGAGTTAGGCCCCGAACAACCAGGTCGTGTTATCACCCGCTATGGCGCACAAGTGGATATCGAGAATGATGAGCGCATCGTTTACCGCTGCCTGTTGCGGCGAAACTTGCCCTCACCAGTCTGCGGCGATCGTGTGGTCTGGCAAGCAGGAAATAATCAGACAGGTATCGTCGTAGCGGTAGAGCCCCGGCAGAGTTTACTGGAACGCCCCGATGCAGATAACCAGATCAAACCTGTGGCAGCCAACATCAATCAAATACTCGTTGTTGCCGCACCACCGCCCGCACTCGATTTAGATCTTATTAATAGCTACCTGGTGGCCGCCGAGATGACTGGCATCCAACCTGTGCTGATTATCAATAAAATCGACTTGTTGAAAGAAGAACCACTCAAGAAGCTGAAAATTCGGCTCAAACCCTATGAGGATATCCCCTATACGGTTATTTATGCCAGCTGCAAAACATCGCATGGTCTGGATGACCTGGTAAAAACCCTGCAGAGCAAAACCAGCATCCTGGTTGGCCAGTCTGGGGTGGGCAAAAGTTCGCTGATACAGGAACTGTTGCCGAATGAGGAGCTGCGAGTTGGTGCATTGTCCGAATCCAGTGGCCTGGGACGTCATACCACCACTGCCACCCGGCTTTACCATTTCCCGGCCGGTGGCGAACTGATCGATTCGCCTGGAGTGCGTTCATTTCGACTGGGTCATGTCAGCAAAAACCAGCTTACGGATGGATTTATCGAATTTCGCCCCTATTTAGGACAATGCAAATTCAGTGACTGTCAGCATAAGGTCGAGCCAGATTGCGCCATTCGCGAAGCTGTTGAAAACAATGGCATTTCACAGGAACGTTATGACAGTTACCAGCGTTTACTTATTTCACAGGGAAACGAAAGATAGTCAGAAATATTCACTGTTAAGACAGTTTTCACATTATTTAAAAATAAGACGCGCCCATTTTTACCAGAAACGTCTATAATGTACTGATGGCTACGGGCGAAGTAATATGGGGAAATTCATGAAAAGTCGTTGTAGTAGAACACTATCCGCACTTTCATTGTTAGTCAGTCCGATGATTTTTAGCCCTGTGGTATGGGCTGCTAATGATATCGACAATATTGGCAATCTCGACCAATATCTCTTTAATGATCTAACCAGCGACCTTGGTGGTGCCTTGAATTACAAGGCGCTCACTCCAGATGAACCATTGGGCGACCTGGGTTTCGATATTGACTTCGATATATCCAGCACCAGCCTGGATTCTAATGCCATGGAACAAGCCACTACTGGCGACGCTCCGGATCAGCTGCTAATGCCCAAAGTGCGTTTCCACTCAGACCTGCCCCTGGGCTTTGATGTGAGTGCCTTTTACGGCTCAGTACCCGACAGTAACATCGGACTTATTGGCGGCGAATTACGCTATGCCATATATGATGGCGGCTCGCGTACGCCTGCAATTGCCATTCGCGGAACATTCTCCCAACTCTCTGGAGTGGACGAACTCGATCTCAATACCCGGGGTCTGGAGCTATCTGTTTCCAAAGGTTTTGCCTCGTTTACCCCCTATGCCGGTGTAAGCACGATGCACATCGAAAGTAATACTAATGTCCTGGGGCTAATCGGCGAAGAGATTTCCGAAAACAAGTACTTCCTGGGATTTAATCTTAACCTTGGTCAGATGAAAATCACTGCTGAGACAGAGAAAACCGGAGACGAAGCGAGTACTAGCGCCACAATTGGCGTACGTTTCTAAAACCCTTCAGAAAATAGCTTCATCCAGATTAAGCGCCTTTTTTAAGCCTATTGTTTTAGACAGGTTTTTGACCTGCTTCATATTTGCATCCTGAAAATTAGTGCCGCGAATGTCTGCTCCATTAAAA
>JAUVNZ010000028.1 GCA_030599435.1 Gammaproteobacteria bacterium
AGGGCACACATATGTCGCGCTTTGTGGAAATTCTTAATCAACATGAACGTGAAATTTCCGTCAAGTCCTTCAAAGATATGCTGGCGGAAATGGCTGAACGTCTGGAAGCGGAATCCGGTCACATTGAAATGGCATTCCCCTACTTTGTTAACAAAACCGCGCCTGTTTCTGGGGTGCAAAGTCTACTGGACTACGATGTCACCTTTATTGGCGAAATTACCAATGGCGTACACTCCACGACATTGAAAGTTCTCGTGCCGGTAACCAGCTTGTGCCCCTGCTCAAAGAAAATTTCTGATCGTGGCGCGCATAACCAACGTTCTCACGTCACATTAACCGTTAAAACCAATGGATTTATCTGGATCGAAGATTTAATCGATATTGTTGAGGAAACTGCTTCATGTGAACTTTATGGACTGTTAAAACGACCAGATGAAAAACATGTCACTGAACGCGCCTACGACAATCCAAAATTTGTTGAAGACATGGTACGTGATGTGGCTGCTAAATTGAACGATGAGTCACGAATATCTGCTTATATAGTAGAGTCAGAAAATTTTGAATCCATTCATAATCACTCGGCTTATGCGCTGATTGAAAACAATAAAGAATCCTAAACCACCATCCCGTTTAAAATATGAGTTTAAAAAAAGGGCCGCACAATGTGCGGCCCTTCTTAATTTAACGTTAACTAAATGATTTAACGCTAATCGATCACTCTTCCTGTATATAAGCAAAATCATCCTTTTGCAGATCTATTATACGAGCAATAGCTCCCTGATTAACGTAAATTCTACCGGTTGCGTTGGTGAGTCCGGCTTCTGTATCAGCAGCATCATGGACGTGGGAATAAATAGCTTTTTCATCCATAAATTTCCAAGCTGGGGTCCGAATAACATCCCTCATCGTTTTCTGCATGCCCTTCAAGGTAACACCGCAGACTTCTAGCTGAATATTGATACCGGCGTTTTTAAGGTCGAATATTTTATGAACCCATTTTTTCACTTCAGGAGGCATACCACCCGCTGTCCATGGTTTGTTTACAAAGGGCCATTTCGACTGTGTCATGGCTGGGCCATGAAAAATACCGACGATTGCAACATCATTAGGATCCAGGCCTTTTTTTGCAATACGGTATTGCATGACTTTACCCAACAAAGCCATGTGTCTTACACCAACAGCATTGAACTCAACATCGAGCTCATCTGCATCATTTCTAATTGGTTTTTCTTGTATTACAGCGTTATCCAGATTGAATAACACTTTTACCTTTTTCAAGTGGGCTGGCACATCAATGCATTCACCACCTTCATTTTCAGGCAAATATGCATTGCCTGGATCATTAACCAACCACAGTTGCTCACAGGGGTTAGTAGTCCCCGGAAAGACATCATCAGCACCACCTGGAGCTGCAAATGCAGTTGCAGAACTGAATACAAAACCAGTCATCGCAACAGTTAATAAGATTGTTTTGAATTTATTAGACATATTTTTCCCTTTTTGAGTACAAACATATTCCGCTCATAATCCCCCCAAAACCTGAAGGCGTAATCCGGAATCCATTGTTATTATAAAAATTTGTTTTAAATTTTAGTTATTAGTAAAAATCCACAACAGGAGGCTTTTCTTTTGATTGTTACACCTGACTGTTACACCCACTTGAATCGCTGTCTGGGAATAACATCTTTACCCCGTCTTTTATTTACTAAATCAACTTTCACTTACCGCACTGAAAGCGTGGGGTACTATACATATCACTTACAATTATTACAATATTATATATTGATATAAGAAGAACGAATCATTGCTAATTCATATATCAGCAATAACTCTTTTAATTCAATAAGTTAGATAATTTTAGAGGGGACACTTCTGAATAAACTATGGGGATTCTGGTACCTTTACCAGACCTGATGCCAACCTGAGGAAAATTGGCTGCTTTAATATTTCTTTTTAATGCGCATTACAGAACCTTCACGCTGAAGATCCAACTGACCCAAAAAGGACATTCCTAATAAGGTTTGCACGGGAAAACCGCCTTCGATGACCACGGCCGGAATATTGTGAAGCGCGATCGCACCAAGCGTAACTTTGTCGAGGATCACCCCGTAAGCCTTAGCAACGCCCGAGGCAGTACCCACCATGGTTTCCTGACCTGTAATTCTGAAATCAATTCCCAGCCGTTTTGCCTGTGCTGCATTCATGGCTATCGTTGTCGCACCGGTATCGACCAAAAAAGATACGGGTAAACCATTGATGCTGCCAACAGTTACGTACATGCCACGCGCATCGGGGGCAACAATAACAGTGACACTTTCTCTTTGCTTATAAGTAGAAGAAACTGCATTGAGATCACCCATGCGCAAACGTCGACGCTTGCCATCAATATTGACCTCTATGCTATTGGGGTAAATTTTGATGATTTTTACCCCATCTACCTTTTCTCCTGAAGAGAGTAGTTGTCGTTTTCCATTTATAGATAAGACTGCCTTACTTCCCAATATCCCTTGCAGAGATACCTGGCGTCGGTTCTCATTTTCATCTGCGCCAACAGCTTCTGCGCTCATCACTACTGAACACATCAATACGAAAACTGATACGATGATCAATGAACTAGAAATACGTGCTGTTGCTGTTATTAGTGCTGAGAATGAATAAACCATGAAACCCATCCGTATCTTTCGTCATATTAACTGTGAAGGTCCCGGCTATTTTGCCGAGGTTCTTAACCACTATAGCGTACCTTTCGAACTAATCTGTATCGACAAGGGTGAAAACCCACCCCCACAAATAGATGATGTTAGTGGTCTGGTTTTCATGGGCGGCCCCATGAGTGTTAATGATAGCTTGCCCTGGATTGGTCAGGAGCTTGATCTTATCAAAAAAGCCGTCGACAGTGATGTACCAGTACTGGGCCATTGCCTGGGAGGCCAGCTCATAGCCAAAGCGCTGGGAGGCACTATTAGCGCCAATCCAGTAAAAGAGATTGGTTGGCTGCCGGTGCAAAAAATAGAGAACGAACAATCCAAAAACTGGTTAAGCGGTATCCCTGACGAAACCACCATGTTTCACTGGCATGGAGAAACTTTCTCTATACCAAATGGCGCAACGGCAATCCTCAAAAGCCAGCACTGCGCTCACCAGGGTTTTGTTATTGGCAATACCCTGGCACTTCAATGCCACGTGGAGATGACAACACCGATGGTTAATGAGTGGGCAACGCTATATAAAGATGAACTCGCGCACCCGAGCGAAACCGTACAAAGTTACGAAGACATGGTTTTCGGGTTGGAAGAAAAGGTAAAGGAACTACAAAACGCGGCCAATGGGCTGTATGACCGCTGGTTAGAGCCTATTCGAGATTAACACTCGCGCATTTACGCGAGCCTTGTTGCCAATTATAGCCTGGCGGCAGGCTGTGCTGTACTAGCAGTCTGGGCTGAAGCCTGAATGGATGTTTGAGTAGATGCTTGTGTAGACATAGTCCCCACAACACCTACGATCACCACCACAAACAAAATAGTCATCAGGTCACATTTTAAGTGTTTCATCTAAAGCACCCCTTTGGCGCTATTAATGCTACGTAAGTTATCAACGATTCTGAACAATAAAATCCTGCTCACACTATTGATCGTCCACCGGGTAACACATAAACGAGACACACAACACAGATCTTATGTGACGCAGTTCACACTTTTGAGGGTTCACCCTTTAGGATTAAACCTTTAACCCAATCACCAGATCCATAACATTGGTGCCGGTAGGCCCAGTGCGGATCAAATCATCACTGGCTGCAAGAAAAGCGCCTGCATTGGCTTCAGCCAGGACAACTTCTACATCTAATCCAGATGAAATGCCTCTTGCTAAAGTCCCCCCATCAACCAACGCACCTGCTTCAATCGTTGGCCCATCACTACCATCAGTCCCAGCTGCCAGTAACCAGCAATTATGGTGCCCGTCCAGCACAGTGGCAGCAGCCAGAGCCAGGTGTTGATTCCTTCCACCTACGCCAGGATTCTCTGGTAAATGAACCGTCGTTTCGCCTCCCCAGATGTGTAAAGCTGGTCTGGATTCACATAACTGTTTTGCCAGTGCCTTGCCTGCGGCTAACGCATCACCAGTGATCATCTCCTCGTGCAATATAACGTCGTAACCTAACGTTTGTGCCGCAGTAGCAGCAGCCTGTTTTGCTTCATTGATATTCGCGATAATGTGAGTATCGATGGTATTAAAACAGGCATCAGACACTAGCGGCGCTTGATTTGATTCTTTTGGTAATTGTTTAAGCAGATTATCAAGCCACTTAGGTATTTCGTGGTTTGATAATTCAGACTTTAACAACATGGGTAAAGGCTTTTGTAAATCGGGGTTCGGTGACAAAAGCCCCGAACCAATAACATGCGGAACATCACCAGGCACATCAGAGATCATAAGATTTAACACCTTCCTGCCATCCATGTATTTGGCTAGCCGCCCGCTTTTGATACATGAGAAAATCCCACGCACATTATTCATCGTCGCAATATCCAGCCCACTGCCTAGCAACCATGCATTAACTTTTTGTAAATCGGCTAGACTCATCCCATTTGGAAGAACTTCCACCAACGAAGATGTGCCACCCGAAATTAAAAAAACTAGAGTTCGTGACGGTGATTGACGGTCGATAAAAGAGAGTAGTTCTTCTCCCGCTAACAAACTGTTTTCATTAGGAACAGGATGCCCAGCTTCAATACATTGAAAAACTTCCGCAATATCGCCTCCACCATGGCCTGATTTAGTAACAGTTAATCCAGCAGCCAGTTGCTCACCCAAAACAGAAATAGCCCCTCTCATCATACTGGCAGCCGCCTTACCAATGGCTACCACGGAGACTGAACCGTCCAGTGCATACTGTTTCAACGATTCATATGTGCACGACTCTCCCTGAACTGATAACAGTGCAGTTTTATATACTTCAAATAGATGTTGGCGCGAATTTTTCAATGTGCCATTTCTTGCTGAGTTCTAAGGTGACCGGTATGCTTACTTTCTTACATATACAAGGTAAGCTAATAATAAGACGATTCAGCTATGCAATGCGAACAATGTGGATTTGAAAACCCCAAAGGAATGAAGTTCTGCGGCCAATGTGCCGCATCACTTAATCGCTCGTGTCCCAATTGTGGATCAAACAATCCTGCTAACTTCGAATTTTGTGGGCAATGTGGCCATAATCTCGCAACCATACAATCAGCAAACAATGTAAATCCCGAAGTCGAAGATAAAAACAAGCCAGACTCTTTGAAAACGTCACGGCAAGAAGATGCCGAGCGGCGTCAGTTAACTGTATTGTTTTGTGACATTGTTGGTTCATCAGCACTATCTGCAAACATCGACCCAGAAGACTTGCGTGACATTATGCGAGATTATCGTGCCACCTGTAATGAAGTTGTAGCACGTTATGACGGTCACGTTGCCCAGCATCTTGGTGATGGCATCCTGGTTTACTTTGGTTACCCACACGCTCATGAAGATGATGCCCGCCGCGCAGTCCACGCAGCACTGGAAATTATAGAACGCATCACACAATTTAATTTCCCGTTAGAAAATAGCGAAGACATTCAATTAGCAGTTCGTACAGGGATACACACAGGCCTTGTTGTGATCGGTCAGATTGGTGGAGGAGATAAACGCGCACTAGCGCTGGGCGAAACACCTAATATAGCTGCCCGAATTCAGGATCATGCCCGCGCAAATACATTAATCATTAGCGCAGCCACTCATAGACTCATCGGGGAAGGTTTTGATAGCAACTCACTTGGCAATCATTCACTCAAAGGATTTTCTCAATCCCTTGAACTTTTTCATGTCCTCAAGGCACGCGACCAACACAACAGGCTGGAGATAGCCCGAACATTGAGCAACACTGCCCTGGTAGGTCGAGACCAGGAAACCCGCTTGCTGTTAGAAAAATTACAACAAGCTCAGAAAGGCATCGGCCAGATAGTGCTACTGAACGGAGAGCCCGGGCTAGGTAAAACTCGCATGGTGCAATTGGTATGTGAAAACATTCCTGCAGATCAATATACCCTGCTTGAATGTGCTGGCACGCCCTACTTTCAAAACAGCTTCCTATTTCCCGTTATCGAAATGGTAAGTCGCTCAATTGGCATAGATGTTGGTGCATCTGATACTGACAACCTTTCACGGATAGAACAGACAGTATCTTCATTGGGAATGGATCCAGAAGTGGCGATAACAGCGCTGGCGGACTTACTATCAATACCTGTAACAAATAATGCTAAAACAATTAAGGAATCCACACCTCAACAGAAAAAACAGTTAATCCTGGATATACTGGTAGAAACATTCCAATCCATGGCACGACAACGCCTCGTGTTACTTATTATAGAAGATCTACAGTGGCTAGACCCTTCCACCCTGGAACTATTATCTCATCTAGTCAGCCAGCCTGGATTAAGTAATATTTTTTCCCTGTTTACTTTTCGCAGTGAATTCCACCCGCCATGGCAAACACAGGCTAACCTGACAACGATTACCCTTAACCATTTAACACAGAAACAATCGGGGAAATTAATAAGTCAGCTCTGTCACCAAAAGACTCTACCCACTGACGTTTTTTCAGAAATCATTAACAAAACTGACGGCATACCCGTCTTCGTAGAAGAGCTCACCAAAACTGTTTTACGTTCAGAACTGTTAATTGAGAAAGAGACCCATTACGAACTTAACAAACCCATGAAACAACTGGGAATCCCATCCACCTTACAAGACTCTTTAATGTCAAGGCTGGATAGTCTTGGGGAAGATAAGGAACTGGCCCAATTGTGTTCCATCTTTGGACGAGAATTTGAGTATAAATTACTTGGCGCATTATCGACTCGTGATAATAAAAACCTACGAACTAGTTTGAACCGACTAATTAATGCAGAACTATTATTCCAACGTAGCGCCCCTCCTGAATCACAATATAGTTTCCGTCACGCCTTACTACGTGAAACTGCCTACCAATCATTACTTAAGCGTACTCGTCAGAAATTTCACCAGCGTGTCGCAAGATTACTAAAAGAAGATTTTCCCGGTATTGTGGCCGATAACCCTGAACTAATGGCCCACCATTGTACCGAAGCTGGTAATTTCAAAGAGTCACTTGATTATTGGTTAGAATCTGGTCGTCGCGCGATTCATCGCTCTGCTAATTTAGAAGCGCTCACACTCTTATCAAATGGGCTTTTGATATTAAATAAACTTCCGGATACGGCAAAGCGACAAACAATTGAGCTTGAGTTTCAAATAGCACTAGGACTTGCGACGATCATGTGCAAAGGTTACGCCGCCCAAGAGGTGAAAAATGCCTACGCACGAGCAAAAGAACTTTGCAATAACATCACTGATGTTGGCGCTGTCTTTCCCGTCTTATGTGGTCTTTGGGAGTTTCATATCGTAAGCGCAGAACATGACACTGCACTCAAGATTGCTATAGAACTAAAAAAACAGGCCGCCCATCTAAAAACAGCTGGCCATAACGTAGAAATTGAAAGAATTATGGGTACAAGCCATTTCTGGCGAGGACAACTTACTGAAGCATTGCGCCATTTTGAACTACATGAACAATCTTTACATACAAACAACATATCAAATAAAAAACAGGTATCACATTGTCAGGACGCAAGAGTGGCTACTCTTGCTAATGCCGCCTGTACCCTGTGGTTGCTTGGCTTCCCAGATCGAGCCCTGGAAAGGGCTGAACAGGCATTGACTCTGGCTAAACAATTAGCTCATCCATTCAGCCAGGCCTATGCACTTCAATTTCTCACATCCGTTCATCAATTACGTGGGGATCAGAAATCAACTAGCAAATACGCTGAGGCACAAATCATTTTAAGCAATACATATGGCTTTCCTTTCTGGAAAGCTATTGGAGTCATGATGCATTCATGGGCAAATACTGATGAAAATTCTGCTGAAATCGCCTGTGAAATTTTCCAGGAGGGTTTGAAAGAATACGAAGCATTCGGTAATAAACTGGCGCGTTCATATTTTCATTCCCTGCAAGCTGATTTGCAACGTAAAGCAGGATTGATTAGTGAAGCAAGAAAAACGATTGATACAGCGCTCAATGAAACTAAAACTTCGGGTGAACAATATTTCACTGCAGAACTGCTACGCCTTAAAGGTGAATTAATATCAACAACACTGGGAACAAAGGATCTATCATCTGCTGAATCAATTCTTAATAAAGCTCTGGAATATTCGAGCGATCAAAGAGCTAATTCTCTATCTTTAAGGATATCGATAAGTATTTACAACCTACAAGAAAAACAAAAAGGAAACTTACATGGGATGGGCTCGGTACGATCAATTCTCAGCGCATGTTTAGATAACATCCAAGAAGGTAACGATACTAATGATTTAATTAGAGCTCAAAATCTCCTTCAAAACCATAAACCCAACTCAGCTTACTCTAATTAAGTGTAGTGAAATAAGTATATCCATCAGTAATTTGTAGTTTCTGCATAAAAACCAACGAAAAACCTGCATGAGCATTGCTTTGCCAGCTTTCTGTCGCCCAAATAATCAAGTTAACTAAGTAATGGATTTTGTTGGTTATTTTTATATTCTAAATATTTCTTATCGTAAAGAGGTATATACAATCACGTTTATAGATAAAGAATCGTTTTTGACTCTCAAAATGATCCCTTAAAATACAGATATGTTAAAGCAGTAGAGCGATTTGGACGCTAAGTAGCCATATCCGGTTGTATTTTCTTGCCAATTTTTAAGGTTATTACTTCCACTTAAAAAGTAAATAAAACAATGATAGCTGGGAATTTTTTTGGTTCGTAACGTAAAGGAAAATATACGAAAGAAAAAATACCATGAACACTCTAGCCAAACGAATCACTATCGTTTTAATGATATCACTGCTCCCTGTAAGCAATGGTTTAGCAGCTTACAATCAACCTTCTAATCTACAAGCCCCTGCACAACCACCTCTTTTAAACTCCTTGTATGAAACTACTGAGTTAGCGGAATTGTTGTGGGCCGAACAATCAACCCGTTTCGTTGAACAATATGATACAGGGGATTTCACCAGTGCGCATGCTACCGCAATTAGTGCCCACCAATTCGCCAAAAACTATTTTGGTGAAAATAATATAAACACTGCGGACACCTTACTTAAACTAGGAATAATCAACCAATCTTTAGAGAATTTTACTGCTGCAAAAGATTTTCTGATAGGTGCGCTAGTTATTCTTGAAAATAACCTGAGTCCTGATCATCCAGATATCGCTATTACACTCACTAATTTGGGTAATGTATATTTTGACCTCAAAGATTATTCTGCATCTGAAAACTATCACAAGAAATCTTTGCAAATCCGAATAAATGCCTTTGGATCTGATGATTCTTCAGTAGCACAGTCTACCTATAATCTGGCAGTTCTTTACGAGCGCACAAATAATTACCAAAAAGCTGAGGAGTATTATCGTAAAGCTATCGGTATGTGGACACGGAATTTCGGCCCTCTTCACCCATATATTGGCAAAACACTGAGCAATCTTGCTAATACCTATGTTGCGCAATCTAAACTTTTAGATGCTATACGCATTCAGCAACGTGCTGTTGCTTTTAAAAAAGCAACACTGGGAATCGAACACAAGGAAGTCGCCCAGGCATTAATTGAGCTTGGCACACTTTATGCTGGACAAGGACAATATGATATTGCTGGTGGAACCTATAAAGAAGCTTTGAATATTGCAGAAAACTTACTTAACCCAATCGATCCTCAGCTAGCGTTACTTATGTACACACTGGCAAATGTATACCATTTACAGGCTCGCATGGAGGAACCTGGTGATAGTTTTGCCAGCAATGAAGTTCTTTCTGACATTATTGCTGCAGATAGTGAATTACAAACAACATTACTTGTGAGACAGGCTGTGCCACTGTATGAACGTGCTGCAGAAATCTTAGACACAGACCACATAAAAGAAAACCAATCAGCCTTACAGGTTGTCCTTTCGGAACTTGCGATGCTTTATAAATCTATTGGCGAAAATGACAAAGCAACCGCTACTGAATCAAGAATCAACCTGACCCATTAAAACCAGCCAGGTTACTGAGAATACCGTACCCAGCGTATATTTTTCACCATTCTGTTTTCCCATAGTAATTAATGACTGCAGCAAGCTATACTGATTCCAATGCACCATGTAATGGAAAATTATGACTTATAATGGCACGCTACGAGCGACCAACCATACTGGTCTACGCGCAACAGAATTACGTGCAGCGGAACCTTTGTGGAACCACGTCCCTACCAGCGACAATGATGGCCAGCGTTTAAGTGATTTTATGATGCTTATTCCAAAACTCCGAGAACAACCACAGTCTCATATCCAGCACGTACTTAAACAGATCGAGGAAGTTCTTGAGTTTTACAAGCATGCTGTAGTTTTTGCTGATTTGAATTTACGGCTTAATGTACTATGGGTAAGCGTTAAACCTGTACCGGGTATCTGCCTCGAGCTACCGGCCGCGATTCTGGATCGTGTACCCGAAGCAAGACTGGTTGGCCAACCTCCCAGACACAGTTAGCTTAAAATTTACTTAAAACTGCACTTATTACTTTATAAGTGGCCAACAATAATCAAAGACTACTAAGCCCTTGCTCTAGATCAGCCTGAATATCAGCGATATCTTCCAGACCTACTGCAACTCGAACCAATCCATCGGTAATTTTTGCTTCTAAGCGAGCCTCAGGATCTACACGGCCGTGGGTTGTTGTTGCTGGATGAGTAATCGTCGATTTTGTATCTCCAAGATTTGCAGTTATAGAAATCAGCTGCGTATTATCGATCACTTTCCAGGCCGCTTCTTGCCCGCCCTTAACTTCAAAAGACAGCACCCCACCAAAACCACTCTGTTGCAGGGATGCCAGTTCGTGTTGCGGATGTGATTTAAGACCTGGATAATTTACCAGAGCAACAGCAGCCTGCGCCTGCAACCATTCAGCAAGAATTTGTGCGCGATGACTATGCGCCTCCATTCTAAGGCTTAGTGTCTCCAGCCCCTTCAGGAAAACCCAGGCGTTAAATGGACTCATACTAGGCCCACCGGTTCTAACGACCCCGTATATATCACCTCCCACAAGTTCTTCGCTACCCACAACGGCACCACCGATACAACGGCCCTGGCCATCAAGGTATTTAGTTGCCGAATGAATAACAATGTCTGCACCAAGCGCCAGCGGTTGCTGCAAAGCAGGCGTACAGAAACAGTTATCCACTACAAGCAAACAATTATTCGCATGGGCTAACTTTGCCAGCGCCTGAATATCTGCAATTTCCGTCACTGGGTTTGAAGGCGTTTCCAGAAACAGTAATTTTGTTTCTGGCCTGATAGCCTCCTCCCATGCTGACAAATCTGTGAGGGGCACAAATGTGGTGTCAACACCAAAACGTGCCAGTGTGTTGTTAAACAGAACCACTGTGGTGCCAAAAATAGCACGCGATGACACAATATGGTCACCCGCCTTTAGCAAACCCAGACAAGTAGCTAAAATCGCACCCATACCTGATGACGTAGCGACACAACGTTCACCGCCTTCCAGTGCTGCCAGTCTTTGTTCGAATGTACGCACAGTAGGATTGGTAAATCGCG
>JAUVNZ010000117.1 GCA_030599435.1 Gammaproteobacteria bacterium
CCCAATTTTTTAAATACAAAAGAATTTAATACAAAAGAACTTATACAAATAACCTATACAAAAAACTTATTGTGTGACCGTTTTTATCTAATTTTTTCTGGACAATTATTTTCCATATAACAAACAGAAAAATGTCAGTAAAAATCCCTTTTCGGCATAAAGCCAACAGCTTTACACCTTAGGCGCACCCAAAATCCTACAACCCACCTCGAAGTCAATAAACTATGAATCTAACCGAACTAAAACTAAAAACCGCCTCTGATTTAAATACCCTCGCTCAGGAAAGTGGCGTACAGGGAATGTCCCACGCACGAAAACAGGACATTATTTTTGCGCTACTAAAAGCACACGCCAAAAATGGTGAAGATATTTTCGGTGACGGGGTGCTGGAAATTCTCCAGGATGGTTTTGGTTTTTTACGTTCGGCCGACAGCTCATACCTGGCAGGGCCAGACGATATTTATGTCTCACCAAGTCAGATTCGTCGTTTTAGTCTACGTACTGGCGATACTATTTCTGGAAAAATACGCCCGCCCAAAGATGGAGAGCGCTATTTTGCATTGCTTAAGGTCGCAGAAATTAACTTTGATGCACCAGAAAATGCAAAAAACAAAGTGCCCTTTGAAAGTCTGACGCCACTATTTGCCAATGAACGCCTTAAGCTGGAATTAGGTAATGGAAGCACCGAAGATCTGACTGCTCGCGTTATTGATATGGCGGCGCCTGTGGGCAAAGGTCAACGTGGCCTTATTGTTTCCCCACCGAAATCCGGTAAAACCATGATGCTGCAATATATTGCACAAAGCATCGCTGCAAATCATCCTGAGTGCATTCTTATTGTGCTCCTCATCGATGAACGACCTGAAGAAGTTACTGAGATGGCCCGCTCAGTTCGCGGTGAAGTGGTATCCAGTACTTTTGATGAGCCCGCCAGCCGTCATGTTCAAGTAGCGGAAATGGTAATCGAAAAAGCCAAACGTCTGGTTGAACACAAAAAAGATGTTGTCATTCTGCTGGACTCCATTACTCGCCTGGCACGCGCCTATAACACGGTTATTCCATCATCCGGCAAAGTGCTCACTGGTGGCGTGGATGCTAATGCCCTGCATCGCCCCAAACGCTTCTTTGGTGCCGCTCGTAACATTGAAGAAGGTGGCAGCCTCACTATACTCGCCACGGCACTGGTTGATACTGGTTCGCGCATGGATGATGTTATTTACGAGGAATTCAAGGGTACTGGCAATATGGAAGTACACCTTGATCGTCGAATTTCTGAGAAACGTATTTATCCTGCTATCGATATTAATCGTTCTGGCACACGACGTGAAGAACGATTGACTGCAGCAGATGAGCTACAAAAAATCTGGATTCTACGCAAACTACTTCATCCCATGGATGAACTTGCTGCTATCGAATTTCTTCTGGATCGTTTAAAAGATACCAAAACCAATGATGAATTCTTTGCCGCTATGAAACGATCGTAAAAAGCGATAAAAAAAATAAAAAACAACGTCTAGTTATTTTTTTAAACTAGTACAAACAATTTCATCTTCCTTCCAAACAAAACGAATGAACAATCGTGCACTCATTCTTTTAGTGTTGTTTAGCACTTTGTTGCTAAATGCCTGCACACGTGAATATAACACCGAACTAATGAATGCCGCGAAGGGCGGCAATGATATTGCTGTACAAAATGCCCTAAAACGAGGAGCAAACGTAAACGAACAAAGTAATAAAGGTAAAACCGCGTTAATGTTTGCCGCTTCTGAAGGTCACACAACCGTTGCACGCACATTAATAGAATATGGCGCCAAGGTTGATATTGCTGACCACTATGGCACATCCGCTTTGATTGTAGCCGCTACTTCCGGGCATGAAAAAATTGTTACCTTATTACTCGAACACAATGCAAACCTAAACGTGCGGGACGAAAACGGCAGCTCCCCGCTGGTCAATGCCGTTTATTTTGGCCACACCAAAACTGTAAAAGTTTTATTAACCTTTCATAAACTGGCCGGGCATGAAAAACTGGATAAGAAAGATGGGGAGGAATTGCTATTGCTTGCCTCAGGCCTGGGTCATAACGACATGATTAACGTGATGATTGATTCCGGCATCAGCGCCGATGCTCGCGGACTGAAACAACGTACTGCACTAATGGCAGCCGCTGCTTTTAACAGACCGGAAATCGTAAAAATACTTTTGGCTAAAGGTGCAAACCCGGACGCAAAAGATGAAGATGGGAACACCGCCTTTGATGTCGCCAGCGAAAAGGGCAACGATGAAGTTGTAGCCCTCCTTAAGTAATATAAGTTTAAGTAACTCAGCTCAAAGCTACATCAGTTCAAACGTGCTAACTGACTTTCTATCAAAATCCCTCTGGTTTAATTAATTTCTCAACCGCTTCCTATTTATTCAACAACTTCTTCCGTAGGTGTTACGCCCATGACTTTGTTCCAATTCCCGGGGGTACCTTCGTGAGGAACATTATGACATCGTTCGCAAGTCCAAAG
This sequence comes from Gammaproteobacteria bacterium, assembly GCA_030599435.1. Next base: position 2,514 of record JAUVNZ010000117.1, read on the forward strand.
CGTAAAGGCCGCCCTACCATGACAAGCTCCGCATTGTTCACCCGCGAGGATGCTGTCCATTGAGAGGTTATTAGCGCCCTTTTTCTGAATAAAAATTGCGGGATGGCAATTGGAACATGCCAGCCATTTGGTGTGCGCAAGATGGGGAAACTTCACCCAGGGCATCTGATCCGTATTTTTGAAGATGATATCCATATCAAGAGACATCATCTTCGATTTATCCAGAAGATCAGCACGGGGTTCGATAATGCCAAGATCCATCGCCTTTACCCAGTCAACGCCTCCACGTCGATCAAGCGGGAAGGCGCTCATTGCCTCTGCGGGCTCCTGCAGTGCGCTTATAGCTGTATTTTTGGGGTCATGTATTCCGTCTGTTGCTAACGACTCTGTTTTAACTTCCGTGGCAAACTCCCTGTTGTCACGCCAGCGTTTGCCTATACCCGCACCACTATCTACTTCGTACTGCGAACCACGAGTAGCTGATTGACGGCTGGTTGAACATGCCAACAACAGCTGTACTACAAAAATCGATGCGATAAGCATAACCATTAAACTGCGAAACATTTTACTTCTCCTGATTTACTATTTCCCAATTACTTCTACTAATTACAGAAACTACTTTTTACCATACGCTATTTTACGCCAGCTAACTCCAATAGTTTTACAATTTCAGTGTAATTTTCAGACCGGGCAATAGTCATTACAGTCCGACCGTCGTTTGCTTTTGTTTTGATATCAATACCACTGGCAATTAATTCACTAACAACGCCCTTATGATTACGGTTAACGGCCCAGAACAGCGCTGTCCAACCATATTTTTCAGTTTTGCCGCTATTTGCACCACGACTTAATAATAACTGCGTTGCTTCAACATTGCCTGTTGCTGCTGCACGCATTAATGCTGTCCAGCCATTGTCGTCCTGATGATTAATGTCGGCCCCTGCATCCAGCAAAACGGCCATTGCAGCTGTTTTATTTTGTTTAGCGCTATGCGCCAAAGCAGTCCAGCCAACATTATTACTCTCATCCACATCTGTGCCCTGTTTCAGAGAAAGACGTACGGTTACAGGGTTACCAGACATCGCCTGCTCCATTAATTTTGTATTTCCATCGCAAGCACCAAGCAAGCCAAACAATACAATATATAGACTTAATATTAAGCTCTGTTTTATTGGTCTTTTTATTAAGTGCTTTGTAGTCTGATTCACGATCCACCAGCGTCCATGTATAAATTTATCTGCGAGATTGTGTAACAAAAAGATAAAAATTGTAGCAATTCATGGTACATGAGCATAGGCAGCAGGGCTCGCCTCGGTTAAAATATCGCTCTCTCAAAACCTCCTAATCTCTGTCTATACTACTTAAAAAATCATTTAGCTGAAGGATACATACCGTAAATGAGCGACTACCTTATCGTTGGCGGTGGCATTATCGGCCTGTTAACTGCTCGTGCTCTAAGCGAGAACGGTGCCAGCGTTACCATTATTGAGCGTGGCCAATTTGGTCAGGAATCCTCATGGGCTGGTGGCGGTATTCTTTCACCCCTCTATCCCTGGAAATACCCTACAGCGGTTAACACTCTGGCAGAGTGGAGTCAGCCCAAATACCAGGAACTTGCCCAGCAATTACAACAAAACACCGGTATCGACGTAGAATGGGAAAAAAGCGGTCTGCTAATACTGGATGACGATCAGATCGATGCAGCACTCGCCTGGTCGCAGACTTCAGGCTGCAATTTATCTGTTGTAGGCCCCAATGAAATCCACAATATTGAACCTGCCGCCTGTACCAACCAACAACGTGGCATCTGGATGCCTGACGTCGCACAAATACGTAACCCTGTCCTGATAAAAGCACTACTGGAAGAATTACAAAACAGCGGCGTACGAATGGCCCCTGAAACTGAAGTCACCCACCTGCTTAAAAGAAACGGTCGCATCGAAGGGGTCCGCACCGAATACAGTGAAATCATGGCTGACAATACTATTATTGCCTGCGGAGCCTGGAGCGCAATATTACTCAAGGGGATTGGGCAGGAATTACCCGTGGTCCCCGTACGCGGGCAAATGATTCTCTATCATGCCAAACCTGGTCAATTGAATCGCATTGTCCTCAAGGAAGGCCACTACGCTATTCCCCGCCGTGATGGTCGCGTGCTGGTTGGCAGCACCATGGAAGATGTGGGTTTCGACAAAGCCATCACAGAAGAGGCTCGCGAGGAGCTCGATGCCACAGCCAAACAACTGGTGCCAATATTAGCCAGCGCCAAAATCGAGCGGCAATGGTCCGGTTTACGACCTGGCTCACCAACTGGAGTACCCTTTATCGGCCCTCACCCCAAAATGGAGGGGCTATTCATCAATGCAGGCCATTATCGCAATGGCGTCGTAATGGCGCCTGCTTCAGCACAACTTATGGTAGATATACTTCTCCAACATGAGTCCACCGTGGTTGACCCCAAACCTTATAGCCTCGAAGGGCGACTCACTGCGGCTTAAATTGTTGCTGTCCATCTCGTATAATCCTGACTCCACATAATAAGATTGCCGGAGTAGCTCAGTCGGTAGAGCACTTCACTCGTAATGAAGGGGTCGGGGGTTCGATTCCTCTCTCCGGCACCAATATTGGCCAAGCTATTAATTATAAACACATAAGCAGTCGGGGGTTGACCCACACCATCCATGGTGTGGCCCCTGCGGGCGCACTTCGTGCGTCCCGTTTTGTTCCAGACAAAACGGTCAATTCCTCTCTCCGGCACCATTTTTTAAAACGTGATCTCGGCAATTGCTCGGTCTCCGTTCCAGACTCGACTCTACCGATTCCATCCATGGAATCGTCCATGCATTGCTCTACCTCCTGCATGACCGCCAGGGATGGCGGAAATGCAAAGAGATTGTCAGGAACAATCTCTGCCCATGCAGTCGTGTCCCATATTATTTTGTCAATGACAGCTATGCAGCGATTGCGGTCATTCACATCGGTAATACTGAACGACTGCTGTTGGCCAAAAGCGGACGTTCAGTCGATTTGGAAAGTCACTCATACCC
>JAUVNZ010000084.1 GCA_030599435.1 Gammaproteobacteria bacterium
GCCATTCTCGGTGCCGCTAAACAAATGCACACGGTGATCGCAAAAGAATGTACCGGATGTGATTTATGCATACCGCCTTGCCCGGTAGACTGTATAGATATAGTCCCAGTTGATACGACAACGGAAAACTGGAAGTGGTCGTTCCCGGACGCCGTAGTCCCAACTATTACTACGGCAACAACACCCGACATAAAGAAGACAGCTAACTAATGCGCCGCCTGTCTTACTTTCCAGGAGGTATAAAACTCAGGGATCATAAAAGAGTTGCCACCGCTCAACCGGTGAAAGCTGCACGCCTGCCAAAAAGACTGGTATTACCCTTACAACAACACATTGGCAAACCCGCTTTACCCATTGTTGCTGTAGGCGACAAAGTTTTAAAAGGGCAGCTGATCGCAAAGTCTGCAGACACTATAAGCGCGCCAATACATGCTTCCAGTTCGGGCACCGTGACCGCCATTACCAACCACAATATTCAACACCCTTCCGGTCTGGAGGCACTGTGCATCATCATTGAAACTGATGGCAAAGACGAATGGCGTCCAAGACAACACCATGTACACAACTTTAAAGACCTCACACCAGATGAAATACGTGAAATGATTCGCGACGCTGGTATTGTCGGCATGGGCGGCGCGGGTTTCCCGGCATTTATCAAACTTGATCCTGATGACAGACCAATACATACACTCATACTTAACGGTGCAGAGTGCGAACCTTATATTACTTGCGATGAAATGTTATTACGCGAACATGCTCTGGAAGTCATCGTTGGCATGCAAATTATGAAATACGCGCTCGGTGCAGAAAAATGCATCATCGGTGTGGAGGACAACAAAAAGTCAGCCTATCTCGCCTTGCTTGAACAAGTACGAAACACCGGTGCAAGTTTTATTGAGGTAGTACAAGTACCCACCGTATATCCCGCTGGTGGTGAAAAACAGCTCATTCAGGTGTTAACCGGCAAGGAAGTCCCTGCTGGCAAATTACCAATGGATATTGGTGTGGTATGTCATAACGTCGGCACTGCTTATGCGATATACAACGCCATTGAAAATGATGAACCTCTTATTTCCCGATACGTCACCATTGCTGGCAGCGTTGCCAGCGCCAGAAATCTGGAAGTACTCATCGGCACACCTGTTGCTGACCTTATTGATGAATGTGGCGGCATTCGAAATACATTAAACCGTGTCATTATGGGCGGGCCAATGATGGGTGTCGCGCTACACAATGATGATGTCCCCGTCATAAAAACTACCAATTGCTTACTGGTAAATTCAACTGTTGCTGACGTGCCCTTACCATCGCGTCGCGAATACGCTATGCCATGCATTCGCTGCGGCAGCTGTGCAACTTCCTGTCCAGTTGGTTTATTACCGCAACAACTTTACTGGTATGCCCGCGCCAAGGAATTTGACAAAATCCAGGATTACCACCTGTTCGATTGTATTGAGTGCGGTTGTTGTGATTATGTTTGCCCTAGCCAAATTCCACTAGTGCATTATTTTCGTTATGCAAAAACAGAAATATGGGCTCAGGAATTAGAAAAGAAACAATCTGACATAGCACGTGATCGACACCAATTTCGCGAATTAAGAATTGAGCGCGAAAAACGTGAGCGTGCTGAACGACATAAAAAGAAACGTGCTGTACTTAATAAAGATGATAATGGGCAGGATCCCAAAAAAGCTGCCATTCAGGCGGCTGTGGAACGTGCCAAAGCAAAACGAGAAGCCAGTTCAGTAGCACCAAAAAATATTGATAATCTGACGCTAGAACAACAGCAAAAAATTGCGGAAGCAGATGCACGCCGAAATAATAAAAAAACTAACGGGTAATACTTCAACAACATGAAACTTGAAACCCCCTCTTCTCCGCACATACATTCTGGTGTTCAAGTCACATCATTAATGCTGCGCGTAATGCTCGCCCTGATACCTGCCGTCGTTGCGTATACCTGGTTTTTTGGCTGGGGTCTGGTAGTTAATATGCTAATCGCCATCACCACAGCACTGTGCGCCGAAGCACTAATGTTACATTTACGTGATCGCCCCATACAACCATTTATAATGGATGGCAGTGCTGTTGTTACCGCTATGTTGCTATCCTTTTGTATTCCCCCTTTTGCACCATGGTGGATTACCTTCATGGGGATCTCATTTGCCATTATTGTTGGCAAACATCTGTATGGCGGCCTGGGCTATAACCCTTTCAACCCAGCCATGGTGGGTTATGTCATGCTGCTCATTTCCTTTCCACTGGAAATGACTGAATGGGTGCCACCTAATATCATTAATCAGCTAGAAATTAGTTTTCTGGACACCATTAATATTATCTTTTTGCGCGACTTCCCCTACCAGTTAACTATGGATGCGCTAAGCATGGCGACGCCACTGGATACAGTTAAAACAGAATTAGGGCTTAACAGAACCGTTAGCGAAATCACATCAGGCAATGCTATCTTTGGCGACTTTAGTGGCGTTGGCTGGGAGTGGATAGGAAACTGGATATTCCTTGGAGGTGTATGGTTAGTTTATAAACGCATCATTACCTGGCACATCCCACTATCGCTCATAGGTAGTTTATTTATTATTTCATTGTTCTTCTTTTTACTAGACCCAGATGTTTATCCATCGCCAATGTTTCATCTTTTTGGTGGAGCCACCTTACTAGCAGCTTTCTTTATCGCCACTGACCCGGTCAGTGCTAGCACGACGCCAATGGGCAAAATATATTATGGCGCCGGCATTGGTCTTCTTATATATGTTATTCGCACCTGGGGTGGTTACCCTGATGGCGTTGCCTTTGCAGTACTGCTTATGAATATGGCTGCTCCCACTATTGATTACTACACACAGCCTCGTGTTTTTGGTCATGGTTTTGGGGATATGCATAAAAGTGGTAACGAAGATACAAATCCTCAAAACGTTGCCCAAAATAACTCGCTAGATACTTCTCAAAACACTTCTCAAAACAACAGGCAAGGTGAGCCATAATGCTAAAACAACACATGAGCCGCAGCGCATTATTGCTGGGTATGTTTGCTTTAGTGGGTACGGCGATAGTCGCAGTAGTATTTACCGGCACGGAAGAACCCATTGCCAATGCTGAACGAGAACATATGCTGCGCAGTTTGCATTCAGTCATTAAACCCGAGCTGCACGACAATGATATTTTTACCGATTATATTGAAGTTCACTCAAAAGATTACCTGGGTACCGACAAACCAGTACCTGTTTTCCGTGCACGAAAAAATGGCTTGCCTGTAGCATTAGCCATAACAACTGTTACCCAGGAGGGTTATGTCGGACCCATTAAACTTTTAGTAGGAATTGATACAAAAGGCATAGTTACAGGAGTACGGGTACTAACCCATAGAGAAACACCTGGACTGGGGGATGCCATTAATGAAAAACGCAGTGACTGGATTTTTGGCTTTGATGGTCATAGTCTGATGAATCCCGAGGTCAAAGACTGGCGTGTACGTCGTGATGGTGGTTTCTTTGATCAGTTTACGGGTGCCACAATCACACCACGCGCTGTCGTCAAAGCTGTGCGAGATACATTAATATTTTTTGAAAAGAATAAAGAGCAACTGTTTACGAAAAAGAGCATTATTCAGAAAAAGGACAAGGAATAACTTTCCTGATTAACGACTATAGCTAACGACTAAAATTAACGACTATAATTAACAACAATGATTAACGAACAAAAACAAATCATCAACGAGGGGCTGTGGCGTAATAACACGGCACTGGTGCAACTGCTCGGCCTGTGCCCGTTGCTGGCAGTATCCGGCACTGTGGTTAACGCGCTGGGACTGGGCATCGCCACCACGTTGGTGCTCGCCGGCTCCAATGTCACCGTATCTCTTATTCGCAATGTGGTACGTCCGGAACTTCGCATACCCAGCTTCGTATTGGTGATTGCCTCCTTTGTTACCGCAGTGGAATTACTCATGCAGGCGTTTCTGTATGACCTTTATCTGGTACTGGGCATATTCATACCGCTCATTGTCACTAACTGCGTCATCATCGCTCGCGCCGAATCCTTTGCTTCCAAAAACAATGTGTGGCGTTCCTTGCTGGATGGCCTGGCCATGGGGATAGGATTTACTCTGGTATTGCTGGCACTGGGCGCAATTCGTGAAATACTGGGCCACGGCACCCTGCTGGCACAGGCCGATCTGTTATTTGGTGAAGGCACAGAATGGCTTACCATTACCCTGTTCGAAAATTACCGTGGTTACCTGCTGGCCATTCTGCCACCCGGCGCCTTCCTGATCCTCGGTATGCTGATTGCGTTGAAAAATATCATCGACAAACGGCTAGCCACACGGGTCAAACAACCCGTTTCAGTCCAGGTTCAGCCTGAAACTGTGAACTAGTTCCGTTTGCTCTCACCGTTCGTCTGACAGGTAAATCCGCCTGTCACACAGTCCCGCAAAAATGGCCAAAATCAGGTAAAAAACGGGTAATTTCACCCTCATACACGCTCATCTTCAATTCACTAAATAACCAATAAATACAATTAGTTAGCCGCACTTAAGCGCCTCAAAATCCAGCCAAAAACAGCACTGCGTCAAAACTTTGACCAGCGGCTAACCCTTCCAGACAAATGGTCGATAAATCAGGTACTGGCCAGCATTTGCTTGCCTAGACTTAATTCAAATATTGAAAGAGCGGTGCTATGAAATATCAAACCAAACAATTTTGTCATAAAAATGCCCAGACTGGTTTCACGCAAACTGGCTTCACGTTAGTTGAGCTAATCATTACTTTGGCGATTGGCGCAATTATCCTCACTCAGGCAGTGCCATCTTTTCTTACCACTATTCAAAATAGTCACCTGATCACAGAAACCAACAAACTGGTGTCTGATATTAACGTGGCCCGTAGCGAAGCAATCAAACGAGGCGTTAATGTGATTGTCTGCAGTACTGCTAATCCTAATTTATTCGCCGCTGGTGTACACGACCCCGACTGCGGTGGTGCTAACGACTGGGACACGGGCTGGATTGTATTTGCCGATGATAATGGTGACGGTAGTTTTGCCACTGCAAGCGATTCACTCATCCGTATTGGTGAGGGACAGGCAACTGGCTCATCCGTAGGCTTTACCACAACAAACACAGTAATTTCGTTCTCCAATGACGGTTTATTAAGTGATGCAACTGCAAGGAGTATTTTCATTTGCGATGACAGAGGCATAAGTTTTAGCCGAGAAATTATAGTCAGCCTTACCGGTCGTCCACGACTTGATAAAACCGTCAACGCCTGCTCAGGAGCATAAAGGTAACTCTATGATGAATAAATCAAAACAAAACGGTTTCTCTATGATTGAAGTGCTAATTACCATGGTGATCATGGCCGTCGGATTATTAGGATTGGCGGGTTTGCAAGCCACCAGCCTTAGAAATAATGAAAGCGCCTATCAACGATCACAGGCAGCGCAAATGGCCTACGATATGTTAGATCGAATGCGTGTTAATGCAGCAGGGGTTGCAGCCGGAGGCTACAACAGCATCGACACCACTCCACCTGACAGCTACACAAGCTGCAAACCAACCGACACAACAACAGCTTGCACTACAACACAGATGACAACATTTGATGACGGCGACTGGCACGCACAACTAGCTAACCTGTTACCTTTGGGTACAGGCAGCGTTGCTGGCAGCGGCACAGGATCTGTCTTCACTATTACTGTCACCTGGGATGATAACCGCGATGGTAGTCTCACAGGTACTGATGCTTCATTCACCGTGAGTAGCATATTATGAAACCGATTATGAAACCAAAGACACAACTAAACCTGCCAACCAACAAACAAACTGGCCTGACTTTGATCGAAATTATGATCGCTATCACTCTTAGCCTGTTTTTACTGGGAGGATTACTGCAATTAGTTGCTAGCAACAAACAAACCTATCGGGTCCAGGATGCCATGGCGCGAGTGCAGGAAAATGGGCGCTTCTCCCTGCACTTTCTTAGCAAAGATATTCGCATGGCCGGTTTTATGGGCTGTTCAAACATCAGTGGCGGTGGGCTTACGACTACCAATAATGTAGATCCTAGCAAATATGGCGCTGACGCCGCTGCTGCAGCTGCCAGCTTTGATGGCAATAGCGCCATTGTGGGATACAGCTACACAACGGGCACCTTGCCTACAGAGTTATCAGACCTGGGGCTCGTCGCCGGCACCGATGAAGGCAACATTATGGATAACACCGACGTGCTGTTTTTGCGTCGCGCAGCATCCTGCCCCGGTGGCAATATAGAATCTCACACGAACACTGTTGGATCCGCATCCATGAAAATTGCCGACAACAGTATTTGCCAAATCCAGCAAGATGATATTGTCATGGTCACCAACTGCGAAACTGCTGAAATTTTTGGTGTCTCCAATGTAATTTTGCCTGCTAATCCTGGGGATACGTACGCTACCATCGCTCACGGCTCCAATAACAATCTCAGCCCCCAATTAGCCAATGGTTATGGTGCTGATTCATTTATTTTAAAAATGAAAAGTGAAATTTACTACATTGGTGTCGGCGCCTCAGGCCAACCTGCCCTGTTTAAACGCGAACTGGCCATTGGGGCTTTAACCAACCAGGAGCTGGTAGAAGGTGTTGAAAATATGACCATACTTTACGGCGAAGACCGTGGGACATTGGATGGCACCGCTGATGCGTATGTTACTGCAGCCAACGTAGCCGACATGGAAAACGTTGTCAGCATCCGTATAACCGCAACAGCTCGTACTCTGGAAGATAATATTGCTACTACTGAAAGCGCGGATAACGACTACCGCATCCGCCGTAGCTTTACGACAACTATCGGTATTCGCAACCGCATTAGTTAAACAAACCAAACGAAATTTTTATTTGCAAATAACTTTTTGGAAAGAACCGACTTATAAAGAACCGACGGAGCTCCCATGCAC
>JAUVNZ010000266.1 GCA_030599435.1 Gammaproteobacteria bacterium
GACCAAACCCAACCAAAACACCACCCCTCAAACCAGCCCGCCGACAGATGACTTTTTTCTGCCGGATTTTTGCAGTGTGCGCATGGTGTTTGCTGTGGTCATCATCAGCGAACTACTGGCAATTCTGCTTACGCTGTCACCATTAAAAAGCGGCGGCGACCGCTGGAATGATCTCAGTATTATTTCCCTGTTCGTTCAGTGGGTTGGGCTCAGCAGCGCCGGCTTGCTTTGTGTATCGCGCAAATACCTCGCCAGCATGTCAGAGAAATGGGCGGTAATCAGCAGCTATTGTTTATTATTACTCACCACATTGGTCATCACTTTATTGGCATTTTGGGCTGGTGCAAGTTTTAATCTTGAAAACTGGTCCACCGATTTCTCGCGCCCTACCGACTGGCAATGGTCACTGTTACTCAGGAACCTCAGCATCAGCGCTATCGTTAATATTGTTGTGTTACGTTATTTTTACATCACCCATCAGTGGGAACAAAACGTACGAGCCGAAGCTCAAGCACGCTTGCAGGCACTGCAATCACGTATACGTCCACACTTTTTATTCAACAGCCTCAACACAATTGCCAGCCTGACACAGATAGATGCCGATCAGGCAGAAACCGCAGTGGAAAATCTGGCTGACCTGTTTCGTAATAACCTGGCTGATGCGAGCACACATATCACCCTCGCTCAGGAACTGGTACTTTCGCACCGTTATTTAGACATAGAAAAATTACGCCTTGGCCCTCGACTTAATTTACGCTGGAGTGTGGAAGAATTACCCACCGATGCCTACGTGCCGCGACTCATTTTGCAACCTTTGCTGGAAAATGCCATTTATCACGGTATCGAACCCATGACCAATGGCGGCACCATCGGTGTTGATGGTCATCTTTACGATAATGATATTTACATTAGTATTAGCAATCCACTCGCGAACGAAAATAATACAGAGCAACGACAAGGTAATCAGATAGCGCAGGACAACGTTCGCCAGCGTCTGGCTGCAATCTATGGTGAAGACGGTAAACTGAAGGTACAGGAAGGTAAAGAAGACTACATTATTACACTGATTTTTCCTTACCAAAAAAATTCAGCGGAACAATAGCCCTTAGCGGGTAAAAAGCCTTTAGCGGAAAAAATAATGAAAGTACTTATTGTCGATGATGAACCCCTGGCCCGTACCCGCATGGATCGCCTGCTGGATGGTATGGAAGACATCGAAATTGTGGGTGAAGCCAAAAATGGTAAGGAAGCTTTGCTACGAGCTAGCATTTTAATTCCCGATATTGTCCTGCTCGATATTCGCATGCCTGGTATGAGCGGACTTGAAACTGCCTCCCACCTGGCGAACTTGAAACATCCACCTGCGGTGATTTTTACCACTGCGTTTAGCGAACATGCCCTGGCGGCCTTTGATGCCAATGCGGTGGATTATCTACTGAAACCAATTCGCAGAGAACGGCTGGAAGAAGCGTTGGGTAAAGCGCAAAAAATAAATCGCGCCCAACTTATTGAGATAGGAAAACAGGATCTGGCCAGCCAAACAAGAACGCACATCAGCGCATACATCGGTGGTAACTTGCAACTGGTACCCTCCGAGCAGGTTTTTTATTTTCAGGCTGAGCAAAAATATGTGGTTGTTCGACATCCGGAAGGGCAGATACTTATCGACGACTCATTGAAATCTCTGGAAGAAGAATTTAGCGAAGGCTTTATGCGTATACATCGCAACTCACTGGTTTCTATTCAGCATATTGAAGGACTAGAACGCGATGGTAACGGCAAGTATCAAATTTATTTCAGAAATATTGATGACAAACTGGAGGTCAGTCGGCGAACGGTAGCCTCAGTAAGAAAAAGACTTAAGAACATGGGAAAAGCCTAAGGGAAAATCTAAGAATTACCCTTGCGAAGCAGACACGATCTTTGTCATCAACGCTGCTCCAACAACATCTGTGAAACTTCAATAGCTTTATCTAGATACGCGTCATAAATCCCCGGTGTTTGATAACCCACAATTTTCGGCACCAGTTCAGCGCCGTTTTCGTCGACCAACACTACAGTCGGAACAACTTCAACACCTCGCTCAATGGCATAACTTTCTGCGTCACGTTCTTTACCATTAAAATCGCGCAAGGTTTCATAATCTTCCATCAACACCTTACGCACAATAACCTTTTCAGGATCCGCCCCACTCAGTCGCATTGGCCCCAACACTTCGCTTTCCAGACGCGCGCAAAATTGGCAATCTTCTGTGGAGTACATAATCAAGATAGGGACTGTCGCATCTCGTGAGGAATTGCCTAACGCTTCTAAATTTTCAGCGACAGGCAAAGCAAGAGAGGGCTCAACGTAGGCATCATCGTCATCCATTTCCAGATCGACAGCCATCGCCACGCTGCAAAAAAGTGGCGCTGCAACTATTAAATCGATGAATAATATTTTTATTGTAATAAATCGTGACATCAATAAATCCCGTCGAACTTCTTGTTTGAACCCCACACTTTATTTAACCCCGTATTAGGGACAGCCGACTCCGAGGATGGTTCACCTAACATTGTTTAGCTTATGGCGATTGTATGCTCAAATCAGGAATCAGCCAACGGTTCTCCCAATATACCACGCAGATTGGCCAAATGAGCCTGCCCCCGCTGTTGTTGCTCCTGCGGGTCGATCTGCTGTTTGCCGCCTTCCCAGGCCAAATCGTCTTCCGGTAATTCATCAAGAAAACGACTGGGCTCACAATCGGTAACCTCGCCATGTTTGCGTCGTTTAGCCGCCATGGTAAAGGTTAATGATTGTTGTGCGCGAGTAATGCCCACATATGCGAGGCGCCTTTCTTCTTCTACGTCATCATTTTGTAAACTTGCAAAGTGCGGCAACAAATTTTCTTCCATGCCCACTATAAAGACATGTGGGAATTCCAGCCCCTTGGCAGCATGTAATGTCATTAATGAAATACAATCTTCGCGCGCCTCTTCTTCGTTGCGTTCCAGAATATCCATAAGCGTCATGCGTGCCACAAGATCTGCCAACGAAACATCTTCTCCTTCCTGAAGCATTTCCTTTTCAGATGCTTTCTTTGACAAGACCGACAACCAGTCCAGCAGTTCGTTTACATTTTCCATACGACTTTCGGCC
>JAUVNZ010000260.1 GCA_030599435.1 Gammaproteobacteria bacterium
AGTAGCGCGTCGCGAGGCCGAGCGGCTAGTTCGCCTGCGCAAACAAAAACTTGCCTCTGAAGAAAACACAGATCGCGCGGTTGGTGAAGCCGAGGCTCGCGAAGCTGCATGCAAGGCTGCACGTGCAGCTAACCGCGTAAGTGATGCACGTATCGCCGTTACTAAAAAGGCACTAGAACGCACCATTCTTGTGGCTCCTTTCGATGGCACCGTAGCAGAAATTAACGGTGAGCTAGGAGAATTTGTCACCCCATCTCCCCCTGGGATCCCGACACCACCCGCCGTTGATCTTATCGATAATAGCTGCCTGACAATTTCTGCACCTATTGATGAAGTCGATGCTCCAAAAGTGAAAAAAGACATGTCCGTCAATATTACGCTGGATGCTTTTCCAGGCGAACGCTTTGAGGGGCAAGTACGGCGCATCGCTCCCTATGTGCTGGAAATTGAAAAACAGGCACGCACCGTAGAAGTTGAAGCCATATTCACCAACCCTGACGACTATAGCCGTTTACTGCCGGGTTACAGCGCCGATCTCGAAATTATTCTGGAAACACGCGACAACGTGTTACGCATACCCACCGAAGCTTTGTTAGCCAGCGATTTTGGTGGTGGTAAACAACATCGCGTCCTGGTATTACCCACTGATGATAATACGCTGCGCGAGAAAACGATTGAAATTGGCTTGTCCAACTGGAAATTAACCGAAGTTCGAAGTGGCCTTGAACAAGGAGACCAGGTAGTCATCACTCTTGATCGCAAGGGAGTCGAGGCTGGTGCTCTGGCCACTATTGAAGATTAGTCGCCCTTAAAAATCAAATCTGTATAAACCCTGGAAGCATTAAAATCTGAATCAAATTTTGAATAAAACTCTTAATTAAAAAAAGGCATGTCAATGATCACGCTGGAAAACATCCAACGCATTTTTCCTGTCGGCGATCAGCAGGTTCACGCCCTGCGTGATATCAATCTGCACATCAAACCCGGCGAGTATGTTTCTATCATGGGGCCATCCGGTTCGGGAAAATCAACTCTGCTAAATCTTTTGGGCTTGCTCGACCATGCCAACAGTGGCACCTATCGCCTCGCAGGAGATGACATCACATCACTCAGCGATGAACAACATGCGCAATTACGCCGTGAACGCATAGGTTTTGTTTTCCAGTTTTTTCACCTGATACCCCGACTCACTGCCGCCCAGAATATCGAACTACCTCTTACCCTTTCCGGCGTACCACCGGAGCAACGTCACAAAAGAGCACGTGATGCTCTCACTGCCATGGGCATAGCGGATCGTGCAGACCATCGGCCTGACCAACTTTCAGGTGGTCAACGACAGCGAGTGGCTATTGCCCGTGCGACGATAATGAATCCAGACTTGATACTTGCTGACGAACCCACCGGCAACCTCGATCGAGCCTCCGGTAAAGAGGTAGTTGAAATTCTTGAAGCACTCAATAAAAAAGGCAAAACACTTCTTATCGTCACTCACGACCCCGAATTAGGTGCACGCTCCAAACGCCTCCTGCACATGGTAGACGGGAAAATTGTTTCTGATGAACAACAGAACGCGGGGGAATCATGAGCACAGGAACATCATGAAAAACGTCGACGTTACCCGCTTTGCCTTCACCGCATTGGCTGGAGCACGCAAACGCACGTTTTTAATGCTGCTAGCAATGGCTACAGGTATTGCTTCGGTATTAATCCTCACTTCCCTGGGTGAAGCCGCACGACGTTATGTCATCGGCGAATTCGCATCACTTGGTACGAATCTTATTATCGTCATACCCGGCCGATCGGAAACCGCTGGTGGTGGTGTAGTACATATGTTGGTGGGTGAAACACCGCGCGACTTAACCTTAAGTGATGCCATGGCTCTGCAGCGCGGTAGCGCTATCCAACGCATCGCCCCGGTTAATGTAGGTTCGGCATCCGTATCGTGGCAAGGACTGGAACGCGAAGTCCCCATACTCGGATCCAGCGCAGAAATGTTAACGGTCCGTCATTGGGAAATGGCCCAGGGTCAATTCCTACCCACTGGCGATATTGATCGTGCCAATCCGGTGTGCGTGCTGGGCGGCAAAGTCAAAACCGAACTATTTGGTAATAACTCAGCCCTGGGCGAATGGGTGCGTATCGGTGACCGCCGCTTTCGTGTTATCGGCATCATGGCTTCCGAAGGCCATACCATTGGTGTCAACGTAGAAGATGTCGTCATCATTCCCGTGGCTTCGGCGCAACAACTCTTTAATACCTCAAGCCTGTTTCGCATCCTCGTTGAGGCCAAGTCTCGCGAAATCGTACCACAAGCTATTGAGCAGACAACACGCATTATTCGCGATCGTCATCAGGGTGAAGAAGATGTCACCGTTATCACCCAGGATGCTGTTCTGGCGACCTTCGATAAAATACTACAAACATTGACACTCTCGGTTGCCGGGATTGCAGCAATCAGCCTCATCGTGGCGGGCATTCTTATTATGAATGTCATGCTGATATCGGTATCACAACGCACCAGCGAGATAGGTCTACTAAAAGCTCTGGGTACACCCAACCGACAAATTGTTTTTTTATTTCTTGCCGAAGCAGGCCTGCTATCCACCGCAGGCGCTGTGCTGGGGGTCATTATGGGTGAGATAGGCAGCCAACTTATTGGTTATTTCTATCCCGTGTTACCGGTCGGTGCACCATGGTGGGCTTTTGTTGCGGCAATCGGTGTTGCGCTCATCACTGGACTATTGTTTTCAATTTTACCCGCACGCCGCGCTGCACAACTTGACCCCGTAGAGGCCCTTGCTCATAGATAACAGACACGTAGATAGCAAAAATTAACTGGAAGTCACTAAAAGTAAAATAGAAATGAAGCTCCGCGATTTCACACAATTGTCACTCTCCTCCATCATTGCGCATCGCATGCGCAGTGGACTGACCATATTAGGTATCGCTGTCGGTATTGGCGCCGTAGTGCTACTCACTTCCATCGGTGAAGGTATTCATCGTTTTGTACTCGCTGAATTTACCCAGTTCGGCACCACCCTCATTGGTATTAATCCGGGAAAGGCCACTACCCTGGGTACACCCATTGGTTTCCTCGGTTCAGTGCGCCCTCTTAGTATTGAAGATGCCGAGGCACTGAAACGTGTGCCGTATACCAAAGCCGTCGTAGCAGCCACTCAGGGTAATGCTGAAG
>JAUVNZ010000076.1 GCA_030599435.1 Gammaproteobacteria bacterium
CAGTTTCGCCATCATCAAAAAAGGCAGCTTTTGCCAGATAAATGCTGGGGAGTTTTTCCACATGAAGTAGTTGATCGCAAGCACCCATTAACCAACGATGTTAATACACTCTTTAAAGTCCCTCATTCACGATTCAATGAAATAACGCGCGCTCAATTCGAAGAAGCCGGCTTGCACGTTCTGGTGGAAAGCCCGGAAGCCGGCGTACACCTTGCCGTTAGTGAAGACCTTTTCCGTATTGTCTATTTTCAGGGGCATCCGGAATACGACATCAATAGTTTACTTAAAGAATATAAGCGGGAAATTAAACTGTTTGTCGCGGGAGAACGGGAAAGCTACCCACCATTCCCGGAAAACTATTTTACGGTTCAGGTACAGGGTATTCTGCACGAGTATAGGGATCAGGTATTAACGGCACTTTCAGAAAAGAGTTCTGTTCCAGATTTTCCTGAAGCTTTGATAACTGAACGTTTACATAACACCTGGCACGATACCGGGGAAGCCATCATTAATAACTGGATTGGTCACGTATATCAGACTACGAATACCGACCGAACCAGGTGCTTTATGGATGGCATCGATCCTAATGACCCGCTGGGTTTACTTGGTAAGTAATCCAAAAAAAGAAAGGCTGGGACTGAAATAATCAGACCCAGCCCTTTTTGATCAATGATCCGCTAAGTGTACTTGGTAAGTAATTTGACCAAGGGCCGTTCTCGCACATGACCCACATGGATGTGGGAAATGCAGATAATGCAGGAGCAATTATCTGCCCCTGCATTTCACAGCGCTTGTACCTTGAAGGGTATAAAGACCTGTCGCTCCCGGCATCCTGCCTCCCGCGACACTAGTGCATCCATGCACGTTGTCCCTGGTCAAATTAAGCTAATTTATCAGTAATAGCAGCAACAACCGCATCGCTGGATGTTGCATTAACATTCACTACCAGACCTTCTTTTTCGTAAAAACCAATAAGAGGTGCTGTTTTTTCATTGTAGGTTTCCAAACGATGAGAAATAGCTTCTTCAGTTTCATCTTCACGCTGTACAACCGGGCTTCCACATTTATCGCAGATGCCTTCTTCTTTCGTAGGATTGCTCTTTACATTGTAAATAGCCTGGCAATCAGAATTAGAACAGGTGCGGCGAGTGGTAAGACGGTCCAGAATTACATCACGTGCAACATCCAGGTTTACTGCCATATCCAGCTCAATGTCCAAATCAGACAACAAAACTTTGAGTGCTTCTGCCTGGGGAATAGTGCGAGGGAAGCCATCTAACAGAAAACCTTTAGCGCAATCGTCTTCCTGCAAGCGATCACCCATAATACCCATGATCAATTCATCAGGAACCAGATCACCGGCATTCATAAAACCCTGTGCTTTTTTACCCAGCTCAGTTCCTGCGGCAACTGCACCACGCAAAATATCACCTGTAGAAATCTGAACTGAACCATCCACTTCAGTTAACAACTTGGCAACAGTACCTTTACCTGCGCCTGGTGCGCCTAATAAAATCAGTTTCATCGAATCTTCCTCTTTGCTTGTATTGTTTATAACTTTAAATTTAATTTTTAAGTATAACTTCTGGTATTTTAAATTCTAATATTCCAAATTGATTGTCTTTATGCAGCGGCACTGGGACGAGATCGACGTGGGCTTGTCTTATTGCCAGGTTTCCCACCACGGAAATTACCGGATTTTCCCTTGGAGGATGCTGCTTTTCCATTTCCACCTTTACTGCGTTTTTTGTAGCTTACTTTTGGCTTTGCTTTCCTGCCATTACCAGCGCCATTCCGAGAGCCATTTCGTCCACCCTTGCCTCGGTTTGAACCAGGACGAGGTTCAGATGACTTTGGCTCCAAACCCTCAACAACATCCCGATCGAGTCTTTTACCGGTGAGCCGCTCAATACCACCAAGTTTAGACCAGTCATCAGGGCCCACAAAAGAAATAGCGGTACCTTTTCTGCCCGCACGTCCGGTGCGGCCAATTCGGTGAACATAATCTTCTGCCACCATGGGTAAATCAAAATTAAATACGTGACTAATACCATTGATATCAAGTCCGCGAGCGGCAACATCGGTGGCAACCAGCAAACGGAATTTGCCGCGACGCATTTGTTCAACAGTGCGCTTGCGTGCACCCTGCCCCATATCGCCGTGTAAGGCCGCACTTTTATGGCCCTGTGCTACAAGCTGTTTGGATAATTTATCAGCACCACGTTTGGTGGCCGTAAAAATAACGGCCTGGCTTAGAGTGTCACAACCTACGTAATGTGCGAGTAAGCGATGCTTGTGAGAAAAATCATCTGCCTGATGTAAATGTTGTTTAATGGATGCGTGGCGGTTTTTGTTAGAAGCCAGCTGAATCTTTTGTGGATTATTAAGCAACTGCTTGGCAATGTTTAGTATCTTGCCTTCCAGTGTGGCGGAAAATAACAGGGTCTGACGATCGCGTGGTGTTTTTGCAGCAATCTTTCTAATGTCATCAATGAATCCCATGTCCAGCATTCGATCAGCTTCATCCAGCACCAGAATTTCAAGTCTTGAAAAATCTATGCGACCTTGTTCCATGTGGTCCATAAGCCGACCGGGCGTTGCGACCAGAATATCCAGCGGACGTCGCAGCATCTTGATTTGTGGTGGATAAGCCATACCACCAACGATACTACCGGCAACAATCTGACTAAAACGACTGAACTGACCAACATTGTCATTTACCTGCATGGCAAGTTCGCGAGTTGGCGTTAATACCAGCATTCTGGGGCCATTGCCTTTTTGGGATGATGGAGTTTGTAATTTTTGTAAAGCGGGCAAAACAAATGCGGCTGTTTTACCAGTGCCTGTTTGTGCCGAGGCCATCAAATCATGTCCTTCCAATACAACTGGAATGGCTTGCTGTTGAATAGCCGTCGCTTCGTTATAACCACATTTATCGATGGCACGTAATAAGTTTTCGCTCAAGTTGAGCTCTTTAAAAAGCATAAAATACTCCGCAGATCGTCCATTTCGGATCGACCAATTAATAAATAATAAAATGAACGTAGTATTGAATGTCTTTCGCGGCAATCGTCAAGCACAGTCAAACTGGCCGCCTACATTGCACGATGGGATATCGCTACCTGGTTCTATGTTGGGTAATTGCAATTGGTTTGTACCACCTGCAATCCCAAACGCCACTAACCAGATAACCGAGAAATCCCTTTTACGGGGAATCAAAAACGGGGGGAAGGTCAGGAACGCTTATCTCCTCACCCTGTACACTACACTCTGGTGAGGAGCGCGCACTATACGTGCCTGATTGCTGAAATACAAGAGAGTAATCTTTATACTTGCATAGAATTACTGTTTCGCCCCAATATGTTGATAATTCACTGAGTAATCAGGCTATAAATACTCTTCAGCACTACTTATGGGCACTGTTATAGGCCATGGAATTCGCACCTTATGCTAAAAATCTCTCATCAGATCAGCATTCCTGATAAGGAAATTGAGATCAGCGCAATCAGGTCACAAGGAGCCGGTGGCCAAAATGTCAACAAAGTTTCGACAGCCATTCACCTGCGATTCAACATTCAGGCATCCAGCTTGCCGATTTTATACAAACAACGTTTACTGGCCTGTCAGGATCGGCGAATTAATAACGAAGGTACGGTTGTTATCAAATCTCAACGTTATCGAAGCCAGGATAAAAACAGGGAAGATGCCCTTCATCGCTTAAAAGAACTCATACAAAAAGCCATACATACACACAAAAAGCGCAAAATAACCAAACCAACTCGTAGCTCGAAAAAAAAACGAGTAGACAGCAAGGTGAAACATGGCCGTCAGAAGATTTTACGTGGCAAGGTATTTGAATAAACAACTCACCAGATCAAGCTATTGGTGGAAATACTTTTTGTGGAAATATAAATGGCACTAAAATCAACAATATTTAAAATAAACTTACAGATTTCGGATATGGATCGCCATTATTACAATGAGCACAGATTTACAATTGCCCGTCACCCATCTGAAACCGATGCCCGAATGATGGTACGCATTCTAATTTTTTCAATACATGCACATGAGGATTTAACATTTACCAAAGGATTAAGTACAGATGACGAACCAGACTTATGGAATAAGAATCTAAGTGGTGAAATTGAGCAATGGATCGACCTTGGCCAACCTGATGAGAAACGAATCCGAAAGGCTTGTGGTTTGGCAAAACAGGTATTTATTTACTGTTACAGTGGCAGCAGCGCGGAAATATGGTGGAATCAGAATAGCGGTAAGCTTCAACGTTTTGATAATTTAACAATAACTAACATTCCTGCAACAAGCACAGAAGAACTTGGAAAACTGGCACAACGTAATATTCGATTAAACTGTACCATCGAGGACGGCGTCATCTGGATAGGTGATGAGAATTCTACCGTTGAAATTAAACCAGAAACGTTGAAATCTGGAATATCTAACGCAAAAGCCCTTTAGTTCTCTCTACTCTCGCACAAGAGCTTCTTTTTCCCTTTTAGTTAGCTTCTTTAATACTGCTTCACGACTGGCTGCTTCTGAGCGAGAAGCAACTTCCTCCTGATACACCAGTCTTATTGGTCTTCGCGCCCGAGTGTATTTTGCTCCCGCTTTATCGTCATTATTATGCTCATCTATACGGCGATCAACATCCATAGCAATACCTGTATACAAGCTATTGTCAGAACACCTCGCGATATAGACAAACCACTGCTCAGAACCCATTTTCTAAATACCCAATTTCAAATCGTGACTTTTATTAAACATTATATTGATTCTTACATCCAATGAAATAAATTAACCATTCAGTAATTAAATAATATTATCTATAATAGGCAATTAGCCAGCCCAATTCTGGAAAAGCACCTTACATTACCTTTTAATTAAAAGAACCAGGGACATTTAGTGGACGATTTTTACATAGGCCAACGCTGGATGAGCAATACCGAATCTGAGTTAGGTCTTGGAGCAGTACTGGCGGCAGATCATCGCACTGTCACCGTGCACTTCCCAGCAACAGATGATACCCGCGTTTATGCCAAACAAACGGCCCCACTTACCCGCATTGCATTTGAACCCGGTGATACGATTAAAAGCCAGGATGGCTGGGCCCTAAAAGTGACATCCGTAAAAAAAGAAGAAAATTTACTTCTTTATTATGGAACCAATGAACAGGGTGAGGAAACCGTATTAGTAGAAAGTAATCTTGATAATTTTATGCAGCTTAACCGTCCTGCTGAAAGATTATTTGGTGGACAAATAGATGCAGCCAAATGGTTTGAGTTACGTTATCAAACCCTTGGCCACGTTAACCGACTCGCACATTCAGAACTATATGGGCTGACAGGCTGTAGAATCAGCCTTATCCCCCACCAGCTGTACATCTCACATGAAGTGGCAAGTCGTTACGCACCCAGAGTACTTCTGGCAGATGAAGTTGGTCTTGGAAAAACCATTGAGGCAGGCATGATCCTGCATCAACAGGTTTTAACAGGTCGTGCTCAACGTATCTTTATCATTGTACCTGAAACCCTGATCCATCAATGGTTAGTGGAAATGATGCGACGCTTCAATCTTTTCTTTAGTATATTTGATGAAGAACGCTGCGCTGATATAGAAGAAACCGGCAATGTAGAGAACCCATTCCACAGTGAACAATTAGTACTGTGTAGTCTTGAATTCTTGACCCAAAACCCCAACCGACATCAACAAGCATTGTCTGGTGAATGGGACCTTTTGGTAGTCGATGAAGCTCATCATCTCAAATGGTCACCAGAACAGTCTAGTCTGGAATACAAGGTCATAGAAACACTGGCTGCACACATCAGTGGCGTTTTATTATTAACGGCAACCCCTGAACAGCTAGGCAAAGAAAGTCACTTTGCGCGGCTTCGTTTATTAGACCCTGACCGCTTCCATGACTTTAATATGTTTATTGAAGAAGAAAAATCCTATGAACCACTAGCTCATGCCATTGATGAACTTTTTGGTTCAGAAGACCTAAGTCCATCGAGTATGAAAATTATTTCGGATACGCTGAGTGAAGGCGATAACAAATCCTTATTTGATGCCATACAGGATACCAAAGAGACAGTGCAGGAAAGACAGAATTCTCGCGATGAACTGATAGAGCACTTACTTGATCGCCACGGAACAGGTCGAATCTTGTTTCGTAATACTCGTTCGTCCGTCAAAGGTTTCCCAAAGCGCAATGTACAATCCTATGCCTTGCCTTTTCCAGAAGCTTATTCAAAGTGCTCATCTCATAAAACAAACGAGCCAAAATATTCATTATGTCCAGAGATAACCTTTAGGGATTCAAACCCTCAACAGCAATGGGTTGATGTTGACCCGCGAGTCGGATGGTTAATAACAAAACTAAAAGAACTTAAACCTAATAAGGTCCTGGTTATTGCTGCAAATGCTGATACCGCTTTAGATCTTGCTGAAGCATTAAGGATAAAAGAAGGAATAAATGCTGCGGTATTTCATGAAGGCCTAAGTATTATTGAACGCGATCGTTCAGCGGCTTTTTTTGCCGACCAGGAATATGGAAGCCAGGTATTGATTTGCTCAGAAATTGGAAGTGAAGGCCGCAACTTTCAGTTCTCGCATCACTTAATTTTATTTGATTTACCACTTAATCCTGATTTACTGGAGCAACGCATTGGTCGCCTCGATCGCATCGGCCAAAAAGAAGAAATACAAATTCACGTCCCATTTTTCGAACAAAGTGCGCAGCATGTTATGTTCCGCTGGTACCACGAAGCCTTATCTGCCTTTGAACATACGTGCCCTGCAGGTTTAAGCGTATTCAAACAAGTGGAAAAATCACTTATAAATGCTTTGCAATCTGAAGATGTTTCTGTAGATGACATGGACGCACTAATCAGTAGCAGCTCTACACTATACAATGAGATGAATACCGCATTACAGAAAGGTCGAGACAAATTACTGGAATTTAATTCGTGCAGACCAAAGGTAGCCAATGCACTAAAAGAACAAACAAAAGTAGAAGATGCAAAAAATAGCCCGAAAGAATATTTAAGTGCTGTATTTGATTGTTATGGTGTAGACATGGAAGATCATAGTGAAAACTGCTTCATCATTCGACCCAGCGACCACATGCAGACCGCTTCTTTTCCAGGATTACATTCTGAAGGAATGACCATTACATTTGACCGCAATACTGCACTTGGTTTTGA
>JAUVNZ010000068.1 GCA_030599435.1 Gammaproteobacteria bacterium
AAAAGGAAAGCAAATCATACAGAAATAGAGGGGAATAACAAGATCAGAACGATGCCGGGCCATAGCCCGTCAGACGCTTACTGCCCGGCAACCCCAGAATACTTACTTAAAACGGTTTAAATAGCATCTAGTTTGCGTAGGTTATTGGGCAGCAACTTCATATCAGCCAGCCCGGCCACTAATGACTTAACAAAGCTGGCCTCTTCCTCATACACCAGTTTGTAATACTGGATCTTCATGGTAATCGCACTGCCAAAAACAATGGAAATGAGCGCCAGGAACGAACCTATCGCAAGGGTCGATACCCCTGTTATACCCTGACCGATAGTACAACCCAGAGCTAGTACACCGCCAAAGCCCATCAGGATCGCACCAATAAAATGGTTAAGAAAATCCTGGCCTGAGGCAAACCATTCAATACGGAAACTCTTGCTCAATAGAGACCAAAGAAATGATCCGACGATTACGCCAAGAAGTGCCATAATCCCAAAAGTCACCAGGCTGCGATCAAATTTCGATGCCACATAACCCACGGTCTGCCCCATGGGATTGATAAAGGTAAATGATTGTGGGCTCAATGGCCGCCCTTCAGCAGGTTTACCCTCTTCACTTTCAGAAACCATATCCCACTCTGCGTAATAACTGGACATGGTATAGGGTTCATCCTCGACGTTAATTGCCACATTGCTACTCAAATACCAGCCACCGAGAACCACTAAACCAACTACAGCACCGCCCAGAACGTTATCAAAATTGCCCCGGAAATCGGCTGATTTAAATATAAAAATCAGCGCCCCAATGGCCAGTACGCTACCAACGACCAAGCGCACAGTAACTGCTTTTTCTTCACTAATCAGGGTACCTATATCCTGAGCCGAGCCCATATCAATAGCTAACGGACGTATCCATTCATAAAACAGAACTGTAAAGAGCGTTTTGTCCGAATCTGGAAAAGGGTTCACCATAAAATAAGCAATCACGCCAATAATCAGTAGCACCATGACGGATTTGATATTACCGCCACCAATGCGAATCAAGGCCTTATTACCGCAACCACTGGCAAGCGTCATACCTATTCCGAAAAGGATGCCGCCAAGAACGTTTTCTGCCCAGATCAGGTTACCCATACGATAAGGCGGGAATGCACTACCGGGATCAACCATGCCCATGCTTTCCATAATAACGACACCCAACATAGCGATGGCCATAGCGAATATCCAGGCACGGATGCGGCCCAGATCACCCATATTCACCCAGTCGGAAACCGCACCCATGGTACAAAAATTGGTTTTATTCACTACAGCGCCAAGCACGATAGCGATAGCAAACGTAATCCATAGAAACGTTGACTGAGCATCAATAAAACTTTCGAAGATCATCTTTTTATACCCTCGATCCGCAATATGCTGATTAAATGGCCACTCTATATATCAGCTAATTCTAATACCATTAACGTCTAACATGACGGAGTTTCTTATTGAACTTTTCTATAGGCTCATCATGAAGCCCCTTAATAAAAAACAGGATTATGCCTTACTCATTCAAAGCACACAAAAAAGCCGGACAGTGCCCGGCTTTTTTGTGTGCTTATTATTGACACTGAGTTAATAATTCAAAACTATTCCTCGGTTGCAGCCTCACTCTTTTTGGCTTTCCCTTCCTCTGCTTGCTCAGCCCCCTCAACCACTGGCCGATCAACGAGCTCAACAATCGCCATTGGGGCGTTATCGCCAGGACGAAAACCGCACTTCAGTATGCGCATGTAACCACCCGGACGCTTCTCATAACGAGGGCCTAACTCAGTAAACAGTTTAGTTACCATGTCACGGTCACGAATGCGGTCAAAGACAACACGACGATTAGCAACAGAGTCTGTTTTGGCCCGAGTGATTAAAGGCTCGATCACACGACGTAACTCTTTTGCTTTCGGCACGGTCGTTCTAATCACTTCATGATTAAACAACGAAGTGGCCATATTGCGGAACATAGCCTTACGGTGGCTACTGTTTCGATTAAGCTGGCGACCAGATTGACGATGACGCATGGAACTATCCTTTAACTAAACTTAAGTAACTATTTATGTATTAACGCTTAATGCTGTATCACGCTGCTCTTGCAAGCTGGCGGGCGGCCAATTCTCAAGGCGCATCCCCAAAGAAAGTCCTTTAGTAGCCAATACACTTTTAATTTCAGTCAGTGATTTTTTACCCAGATTAGGCGTTTTCAGCAACTCAACTTCTGTGCATTGAATCAAATCACCAATGTAATAAATTTGCTCTGCTTTCAAACAGTTTGCTGAACGCACGGTTAATTCCAGGTCGTCTACTGGACGCAGCAGAATTGGATCAACCTCAGGCTCATCAGACTGGGCAGCAGTTTCTTCACGGCTCTGCAGATCAACAAATGTAGATAACTGATCTTGAAGTATGGTGGCAGCAGTACGAATGGCTTGCTCAGGATCAAGCGAACCATCTGTCTCTAGATTAATAACCAGCTTATCCAAGTTGGTACGCTTCTCAACACGAGCACTTTCAACGGTGTAAGCAACACGCGAAACAGGACTAAAAGAAGCATCAAGCTGGAGCTTACCAATGGCACGATCTGCACCATCCGTATCTCTTGTGTTTGAAGGCTCATAACCACATCCAGATAACACCTTAAGCGTCATCTTCAATGAACCTTTTTTCGTCAGATTTGCAATCACATGATCGGGGTTAACAATTTCTACATCGTGATCAAGTTTGATATCAGCTGCAGTAACTGGACCTTCACCGCTCTTTTCCAGAGTCAACATTACTTCATTCCGAGTATGCATCAGGAATGACAAACCTTTGAGGTTTAACAGAATATCAATAACGTCTTCCTGAACACCTTCAATGCTGCTGTATTCGTGTAAAACGCCTTCGATTTCAACTTCAGTGACGGCGCAGCCTGTCATGGAAGACAGGAGGATTCGACGCAGGGCATTACCCAGGGTATGGCCAAATCCGCGTTCCAGAGGTTCTAAAGTCACCTCGGCATGACGCTCATTAAATACCTGCACGTTAACGATACTAGGCTTTAAAAAATCAGATACTAAACCTTGCATGGATTTTCCTCTCTTGCTTTAAGCACTAACTGCTTAAAGAATCCGTTTTACTTATGAAATTACGTTAGAGTTACTTAGAGTACAACTCAACGATTAAATGTTCGTTGATGTCAGATGGCATTTCACTGCGCTCTGGATGTGCTTTATACACACCTGAAAACTTTTTGGAATCCACATCAATCCAGTCAGCAAAACCACGTTGGCTCGCCATATCCATCGCTGACTGAATTCGTAGTTGTTTACGGCTGGCTTCTAGTACAGCCACTTCATCAGATGGTTTAACCTGATATGACGGGATGGTCACAATGGTGCCATTAACGCTAATCGCCTTATGTCGAACTAGCTGGCGCGCTTCACGACGTGAAGCTGCAAACCCCATGCGATAGACAACGTTATCTAAACGAGATTCCAGCGCCTGTAACAAGTTTTCACCTGTTGCGCCTTTTTGACTATCGGCGGCCTTGTAATACAGACGGAATTGTTTCTCTAGCACACCATAAATACGACGAACTTTTTGCTTTTCACGCAACTGTGTTGCGTAATCAGTTATTCGTGTACGACGCTGGCCATGCTGCCCAGGAGGGAATGCACGATTTTCCATGGCGCATTTGCCACTATGACATTTTTCGCCTTTCAGAAATAACTTAACACCTTCTCGGCGACACTGGCGGCATTTGGGGCCTAGATATATTGCCATTCTTAAACTCCGAAATCTTTATTCAATCTGTACTAAATAACGTACTTAATATTAGTGTGCGACGTATTAAACGCGACGACGTTTTGGTGGACGACAACCATTGTGTGGAATCGGCGTCACATCGGTAATGCTGGTGATTGTAAATCCGTGTGCATTCAAAGCACGGATCGCTGACTCACGACCAGGTCCGGGGCCATTGACACAAACCTCTACATTTTTCATACCCATGTCTTTAACGACAGAGGCAACGCGCTCAGCTGCAACCTGGGCAGCAAACGGTGTGCTTTTACGTGAACCGCGGAAGCCGGAGCCACCTGCAGTCGCCCAGGCCAGAGCATTACCCTGGCGGTCAGTAATTGTAACAATGGTGTTATTGAATGTTGCATGGATGTGAGCGATACCATCTGCAACGTTCTTTTTGACCTTTTTGCGAGTACGTGGACTTGCCATTCTGCTTAACCTGTATTTATATCAACAAAAAATTTAGTAAAAATAACTTCTGTAATAAAAGCGAAATCTATTACTTATGAACCATGCGCCGTGGGCCCTTACGGGTACGAGCATTAGTACGAGTCCGTTGTCCGCGTACTGGTAAACCACGACGATGGCGAATCCCACGGTAACAACCCAGATCCATCAGACGTTTGATATTCATCGAAACTTCACGGCGTAAATCACCTTCTATGGTGTATTTCGCCACTTCTGCGCGAAGGGTATCCAGCTCCTGCTCAGTGAGATCCTTGATCTTGCTATCTGGCTTAACACTTGCTGCCGCACAAATAGCCTTCGCATGGCTATTACCTATGCCATAAATAGCTGTAAGTCCGATAACCGTATGTTTCTGCACAGGTATATTGATGCCTGCTATACGTGCCATTCAAAATTCTCCAAAATAGACCATCGCGGTAAACCCGCTATTGTAATCAGTTTTCCTATCACCTACAAGGCAAAAGGCCTAAAACGTATGCTATCCCTGCCGTTGCTTGTGGCGTGGATCAGTACAAATCACACGCACCACACCTTTACGGCGAATAACCTTACATTTATTGCATATTTTCTTTACTGAGGCTCTAACCTTCATCTTCTCTCTCCAAACATCATCACTGCCCTGTCGTTCCAAAATCAGAGGAACTAGCTCGCGATGGTATTAAATCTGCCTTACAAGCCTGTTCGACCGTAACCCTTCAGGTTGGCTTTTTTCATCAAACCTTCGTACTGATGTGACATAAGGTGGGACTGAATCTGTGAAATAAAATCCATAACCACCACCACAATAATCAACAACGATGTGCCACCAAAATAGAACGGTACATTCCAGTACACAATCATGAACTCAGGCAACAGGCAGACAGCGGTAATATAAATAGCCCCTACCAAAGTCAGCCGAGACATCACGCCATCAATATACTTTGCCGTATTTTGCCCAGGTCGTATCCCTGGAATAAAAGCACCTGAGCGCTTTAAATTATCTGCCGTATCTTTCGGATTGAACATCAATGCCGTATAGAAAAAGCAGAAGAAAATAATAGCCAGCGCGTACATCATTACGTACACAGGCTGTCCCGGTGATAGAGTTGAGGAAATATCCTTTAACCAACCCATACCTTCCGCAGAGCCGAACCAGCCGCCCAATGTGGCCGGGAATAAAATAATACTCGAAGCAAAAATGGGCGGGATAACCCCTGCCATATTTACTTTCAGCGGCAAATGACTCTTTTGGGCCGCATACATTTTTCGCCCTTGCTGGCGTTTGGCGTAATTCACCGTAATTCGTCGCTGGCCTCGTTCCATGAAGACCACAAAACCGGTCACTCCGATGGCAAGAATCAATAAGATCAGCACCAAAAAGGCACTGATTTCACCAATACGAGCTAACTCAAGTGTTCCACCTATTGCAGAAGGTAAACCTGCTGCGATACCCGCAAATATAATTAATGAGATACCGTTTCCAATTCCACGTTCAGTGACCTGTTCACCCAGCCACATCAAAAACATCGTTCCAGTCACCAGACTAACCACTGCCGTAAAAATAAAAGCAGGGCCAGGGTTTGGTACAACAGCAAAGCTGCCCACCGTTTGTCCTTGCAAGGCTATGGAAACACCAATGGCCTGAAAGGTTGCCAATCCAAAAGTGCCATAACGCGTATATTGCGTAATTTTTCGACGCCCGGATTCGCCTTCCTTTTTCAACTGTTCCAACTTAGGAACCACTGCCGTCAGCAGTTGCATAATGATGGATGACGAAATATAAGGCATCACACCTAATGCAAATAAGGTCAGACGACCCAGCGCACCACCAGAGAACATATTAAACATGTCCAGAATGGTGCCCTTTTGTTGTTCAAACAATACTGCTAATGCAGCGGGATCAATGCCCGGTACCGGGATAAATGAACCCACTCGAAAAACAATCATCGCCAAGACAACAAACATTAACCGCTGCTTGAGTTCGGTTAACTTACCCGAGCCCATGGCACCGAGCACACTGTCGCGCGATGCAGACACTATTTCTTAATCCTCGACTTTTCCGCCGGCCGCTTCAATCGCGGCACGCGCACCCTTGGTGGCACCCAGGCCACGCACGGTAACAGCGCTGGTGATTTCTCCGGAAAGAATCACTTTGGCACGTTTGATTTGATGACCAATAATATTGGCCGCTTTCAGTGACAACAAATCAACTACATCACCTTCGACCTTCAGCAGTTCAGGCAAGCGGATTTCAGCCATGAACCGGGCTTTGCGGGAAGCAAAACCAACTTTAGGTAGACGACGTTGCAAAGGCATTTGACCGCCCTCGAAACCAACCTTACTAAAACCACCGGAACGTGACTTCTGTCCCTTGTGACCACGACCACCTGTTTTGCCTAACCCAGAACCAATGCCACGACCAACGCGTTTGGCATCTTTCTTTGATCCTTCAGCAGGCTTGAGGGTATTTAAACGCATTTTAAGCTTCCTCAACCTTAAGCAGATAAGAAACTGTATTGATCATGCCACGATTAAATGGCGTATCTTCCACAGAAACCTTCTGATGTATACGACGCAAACCAAGACCGGACACGCAAGCCTTGTGGGCTTTAAGACGACCGATAGGGCTGCGCACCAATGTAATAGTTACTTTATTTTTGTCTTTGCTGGCCATGGTCTACTCCATGATTTCCTTAACGCTCTTGCCGCGCTTTGCAGCAACAGCTTCTGGCGTAGTCATTGAAGATAAACCTTCGAATGTTGCGCGAACAACATTAATAGGATTATTAGAACCGATACACTTGGCAAGCACATCGTGCACACCAACAGCCTCAAACAC
The DNA here is from genome assembly GCA_030599435.1 of Gammaproteobacteria bacterium. Next base: position 7,093 of record JAUVNZ010000068.1, read on the forward strand.
TGCTCGCATGGCACCACCGGCAATAATCCCAGTACCTTCTGAGGCTGGCAACATAACAACCTTGGCCGCACCATGAGTGCCCTGAAGCGGATACTGTAGCGTTCCACCTTTCAGGCTTATATCAAACATATTCTTGCGTGCATTCTCCATTGCCTTTTGAACAGCAACAGGCACTTCGCGTGCCTTACCACGTCCAAAGCCAACCTTGCCTTCACCATCACCAACAACGGTTAACGCGGTAAAACCAAAAATCCGGCCACCTTTAACGACTTTGGCAACGCGATTTATGTTAACCAGCTTCTCGATGAGGCCGTCACTATTCTGTTGTGCATCAAATTTAGCCATGCCAATACCTTAATTTTCCTAATGCTAGTAATACTAGATAGTTAAGCCGCTTTCACGAGCGGCATCTGCCAACGCTTTCACGCGACCATGATATTTGAATCCGGAACGATCAAATGCAACTTGCTCAACACCCGACTTTTTGGCGCGCTCAGCAATCATTTGACCAATTTTTGTAGCCGCTTCAACATTACCCGTATGTTTTAAACCTGACTTTACATCAGCTTCAACAGTAGAGGCACTGGCGATAACTGAGGATCCATCTGGCGAAAATATC
>JAUVNZ010000221.1 GCA_030599435.1 Gammaproteobacteria bacterium
GAAGAGACAGCTGGCAAAGCTGAATGACAAAAACAAATACGGCAATGCCTGCTACTAAGTCTGCAGTAATGTATGGTGAATGGCGATCAGGTTGGCGCGGCGCGGTATTATCAATATTGGCAGGTGTTCTGCTCCCATTAGCTTTTGCACCAGTTAATCTTTTTCCTTTAGCCATTATTGCCCCCGCCATACTTTTCTGGTTGTGGCTTGACTCAACTTCTAAACGTGCATTTATAACTGGTTATTTGTTTGGTCTTGGATTTTTTGGTGTTGGCATTTCATGGGTGGCGGTGAGCTTTTATCGTTTTGGCGGTATGGGGTTGGTGTTGTCGGTAATAGCAACGTTACTCTTTGTTTTATTTCTTGCCTTGTTTCCTGCATTTCTTGGTTGGTTGAGTCGAAAATATCTAGGCCAATTAAATAATAGTTTTTATTTATTGTTATTTCTTCCTGCAAGCTGGGTTTTAGTTGAATGGGTACGTGGCTGGATCTTTACCGGGTTCCCCTGGTTGAATCTGGGTAACAGCCAAACAGATTCACCTTTGATAGGACTGGCGCCTGTGATCGGTGTATATGGTATTTCGTGGGCGCTAACATTCAGCGCAGGCGCGTTGGTGTGGGTGTGGGTTGAATCAAATCGGAATCGTATTATTGGGTTGGTGAGTGTCGCAGTGTTGTGGGTAGTTGCAGGATTATTAACGTCGATTGAATGGTCAAATAACGATGGTGAGCCATTAAACGCGAGTCTTATTCAAGGCAATGTGCCACAAAACCTTAAGTGGCGTCCGGAACAACGCAGACCAACAATTGATTTATATACCAGGCTGAGTCGTGATCGTTGGGATCGGGATATTGTTATCTGGCCAGAAACAGCGTTACCTGCTTATTATCATCAGGCGGAATCATTTCTTCAGGGGTTGGCTCGCGAGGCCAAAATTAATGGCGGTGCGACTTTATTGATCGGGCTGCCCGTTCTAAAAAAGGAGCATAAAAAAGCAATTGATGGAACGCTTGTCGATCAGTACTTCAACAGTGTGGTACGCGTTGGTACTGGAGGTGACGATGCTACTCAGTTTTATTACAAATCCCACCTGGTTCCTTTTGGAGAATACATTCCACTTAAAGATCTACTGGGTGGTTTGCTGGAATTAATGAAGGTGCCTATGGCGAATTTCAGTCGAGGCGGTATGGAACAGCCATTGATCACTATAGCGGGACGGTCTGTCGGCATTTCCATTTGTTATGAGGATGTTTTTGGCGAAGAAGTTATTCGAGGACTGCCGGAAGCATCGCTACTGGTTAATGTCAGTAATGATGCCTGGTTTGGGGATTCGTTCGCGCCGCACCAACACTTACAGATGGCGCGTATGCGATCAATAGAAACAGCCAGACCCATGTTGCGAGCCACCAATAACGGTATATCAGCAATGATAGACCACAGTGGTAATGTGCTGGCGACGTCGCCCCAGTTTGAAGTGGCGGTACTAGATGGTAAGGTGCAACCACAGTCTGGTGCCACACCTTATGTTCTGGTAGGTAATTGGCCGGTATTGTTCGGGCTGTTTTCAGCAGTTGGGTTAAGTGGCTGGTTAGCACGACGTCCAGTTTAAGATAATCAATAGGACAAGGGATAGTCATGGCAGAAGTAGAATTTACAGAAGCTTCATTTAGCCAGAGCGTTAATTATATGGTTGATCGTGCTTTGGCCGTTATGGATATTGCGCCCGATGTCGCAGAAGCGATCAAATCCTGCAATGCAGTTATTCAGGTTAAATTTCCCGTTAAGGTTCGCGGCAAGATTGAAATAATTTGCGGTTGGCGTGCCGTTCATAGCAATCATCGTTTGCCCGCCAAAGGTGGTATTCGATATGCGCCTTGTGTAGATCAGGACGAGATTGAAGCACTGGCAGCGTTGATGACTTACAAGTGCGCCATTGTCGATGTACCCTTTGGTGGTTCCAAAGGTGGAGTGATGATTGAGCCGAATGATTATACTCGTGATGAGCTGGAGCTCATTACTCGGCGTTTTACCCTGGAGTTGGTTCGCAAGGGTTTCCTTAGTCCTTCTACCAATGTTCCTGCTCCAGACATGGGCACGGGTCAGCGTGAAATGGCCTGGATGGCAGATACTTATAAACACCTTTACCCAGACGACATAAATTACATAGCTTGTGTTACGGGCAAGCCAGTAGCACATGGTGGTATTGAGGGTCGTACAGAAGCAACTGGTCGAGGCTTACAGTATGCCTTGCAGGAATTTTTTCGTCACGAAGATGCAGTAAATGAAGCAGGCTTAGAGGGTGGCCTGGGTGGTAAGCGAGTTGTGGTGCAAGGTTTTGGCAATGTGGGTTATCACGTTTCTAAATTTCTATTCCAGGAAGATGGCTGCAAGATTATAGCCATAACAGATAGTAAGGGTATTCTGATCAATGAAGATGGCTTAGCCATCGAGGAAGCGTATTGCTATAAAGTGGAAAATAAAACACTGGATGGGTTTCCCGGTGGGCGTTATGAAAAAGGCAACGTGATTCGTGTATTGGAGATGGAATGCGATATTTTAATACCTGCTGCAGTGGAAGGGCAGATCAGCATTGAAAATGTCGATCGTATTAAGGCGAAAGTAATCATTGAGGCCGCCAATGGCCCGGTTACTTTTGCTGCTGATGGAGTACTGAATAAGCGCGGCATTATTGTTATCCCTGACGCTTATGCGAATGCTGGCGGTGTTATTGTTTCTTATTTTGAATGGATACGAAATTTGTCTCACATACGTTTTGGTCGTATGCAGCGGCGTTATGATGAGTTGCGTGGACAAAACCAGCTCGAGGCGTTGGAAAATGTGACTGGTAAAAGAGTGCCGGATGCATTCAAAGACAGAATCAATTCTGGTGCCAGCGAACTGGATTTGGTGCGATCCGGTCTGGATGATTCCATGCGTCAGGCCTTCCAGGATATTCGAGCAACGCGCGCAGACAATAAAAACATTACTGATTACCGCACTGCTGCTTACGTTAATGCAATACGCAAAATCTCACGCACCTATCTAGATATAGGTGTGTACTAAATATGTTGCGTACTAATAGCTAATTATTTAGACGTACAACAGTTTAAGATTTATCTGCTTCGTGGTCTCGTTGATACAGCGTGGCATGGCATTTCGGGCATGGTGGAATATGCCCTGTTTTGTGGAAGTGAATCTTTTCGCCACATTCTTTACAGACCAGAGTGCCAGGCCCTGTGATTTCCCCGGTGTGCCACACACCAACTTCATGTGCCCGGTCGGCCAGTTTTTGTAGCTCTATAGAGGTTTTATCCACCAGCAGGGCAAAGGACTCAGCCAGACGTTCTTCCACCAATTGTACATCGAATCGAAACCAGTCTTTCAAATCATCAGTTTTTTCGCTAACAAGATATTTGGCAGCATCATAAACATCGCGTTTGAGGTAGTTGCCAATCTTTTCGGCCTCTTCCCGGCTTAGTTCACCCAGTTCAGTCGCTTTTTCGCGAGCCGCATCCAGCCCATCCTGTAGTTTTGGTGTCACTTCTTCACGAGCTTCAGCTGTAAAGTCTTTAACACGCTCTA
>JAUVNZ010000173.1 GCA_030599435.1 Gammaproteobacteria bacterium
AGGCTGGCAAAACATCGACGACAGGATTCCAACAGTTGTTCAGCACCCATGATGTTTAAGTAGGTTTCCTGCTGTCCAGCAAAGCTGGCCGTGGGCAAGTCTTCGGCAGTAGCCGAACTACGCACTGCCACGCTCATCTTTGTTCCATACTCGGCTTGTAATTGATGATAGGCCTGCAGGATTTCTGTTTTTAGTTCTTCAGGCAGGGGAACGCTGTAAATAATCTCCCGAGCGAGGGCGCCACGATGGGCCAGGTCTTCAACATCGTCGGGATCCAGTTTATCAATTGCGGCATGGAGATTATCCCGGGCACTTTTTTTATCTAACCCCGTCTGATCTAACACCACATGATAGGCCTCGGCGGTAATGGCAAATCCATTGGGTATTTTGATGCCCTGTGGTGTCAGTTCCCTGACCATTTCTCCTAATGAGGCGTTCTTGCCACCTACCAGAGCAATGTCATCAATGGTTATTTCATTAAACCAGCGGATGTACTTCGATGATGTATCCATGAGCTCAGCGTATCAAAAATTTCTGCTGTGGTTTTGAAAAGAACAACGTTCTGTCTTGAGTATAGTGTAAGGCGGGCGTTCTAATATGGTGTTAAAAAGATAATGGTGCAAAAGGAACCCCGGCGGTAGGGGACCGCCAGGGAGTTCAGAGTATTGCTCTGTTATGGGCCAAGGGATTCGAGGAAGAATACTTGGCCCTGGAGCCTTTCTCTGTATAAAAATCGCGCAAATATTTAACTACAACCTTTAGGGCGGGGTAGGCCGCCTATCTTGTTGGCAGATTTGATCAGTCCGTAGGGGAACAGACTGTAAATGTATTTACTGTCACTACGTTCCTTGCCGTACTTCTTTTTCATGATTTTGGAGAAGGCGCGCGGTTCGCAGACTTTTCCTGTTTCCTGGAAAAAGTCGCGGGCTTCGTTGATGATGTCCCAATGTTCATCGGTGAGCTCAACTTTTTCATTTTTGGCAATGGCGTTGGCAAGATCCACGCTCCATTCATTCAGGTTTTCAAGCCAGCCAGCTTCGCTGAGCTGGATAACTTTGCCGTCGATTTCTGCTTGCATTTTGTAGCTCCAGGTAATGGGGGTTGATAAAGATTAACTTGGGCATATTGTAGCCTAAGACCGAGTAATACAGTCAAGTATACCCTTTGGGGTATTTCAGCATGATGTATAGGGGTATCCCTCAATTGACAGGTGAATTGTCCATCAGGCCTTGTATTCATCTGATTTGTCATTATATTAGCATATACTTATTTACTAGATAAACTTTTATCGGACAACCTTGAGGTATAGGCATGGTACTGGACGTCACAAAAGAAAATTTCACAGAGGTTATTGAAGGCAACGATATTGTTGTGGTCGATTTCTGGGCCCCATGGTGTGGCCCCTGCCAATCCTTTGCGCCCGTTTTTGAAGCGGCGGCTGAGGCTAACACAGATACAGCCTTCGTAAAAATTAATACCGAAGAGCAGCAAGAACTGGCGGGTCATTTTCAAATACGTTCCATTCCTACACTAATGGTGTTTCGTGAGCAGGAGTTGATTTTTTCTCAGCCTGGTGTTTTACCAGAAAGCGCTTTAGCCAAACTGGTTGATGAGATTAAAGCACTGGATATGGAAGCGGTACGCAAGGACATGGCCGCCCAGGTGACTGAGGCCGCTAACGCCTAAAGAAAATGATGCCTACTTACCTAGCAGGCAATCTTTAGCAAGATTGATTTTGCTGGCGAGGTAATCTGAACCACCTCGGTCTGGATGCAGTTTATGCATCAAACGTCGATGCGCCTGGGTAATATCCTGCTTGCTGGCGTTTTTGTCTACGCCGAGAATTTCCCGCGCTTCTTCCGGTGTCATGCTGTCTGAACCAGCGGCAGCAGTTTCGTTATCTGTCTGTGAATCTGTTTGTTCACGCCACTCTGTGTGGGTACGATCTAGATAGGCGTCCAGTAGTGATGCTGATTCAGGATCAACACGCTGGCACTCTGCGCGCAGGATAAGCAATTCATCCAGAGTCAACTGACTCAGTAGTCGGTCTTCAAAAGCGCCCTCCAGTACTTCACCATCCATCTCTCCGCTGTCATGGTCTAGCCTCATGCGCAGAAAACGAGTTTCCACAGTTGATGTTTGGCCGGTTTTGGGTGCTTGATAAGACTGTTTTGCCTGATAGCGCCCATAAAGATTTTTTGCCAGTGGCAAAAAACGCAACAGACCAAAGATACGTTGAGCAAATGGCAGTACGGCGGCACCGGCAGCAAATACCCAGTGCAGGCGCCCTGTTACGGCGAGGGCGATAAAAACAACCGCAACACCCCAAAGTGCAGCCTGTTTCAGAGTACGGCTTACCTGTTCGGGTGGCGTGCGCATAAACCAGCGATAGCCGAACCAGGCGAGAAAAATTAGTGCAATAAGAATGACTAGTCTTGGCATTTTTTTGTAAAAAGTTTGATTTTGTAAAAAGGCTCGTCGCTTATTTTGGTTTGCCAAGTTTAAGTATCACACTGCCGTGGCGTTTATGAAAATTATCCAGGGCTTTGTGACCACCTGCTGCGTACACGGCAACGGCGCTAAGAAGATCACGTAATTGTTTGGCGCTGCCTGTGTCGAAAGGGCAATAGGTGCCACCTGATAAATGAGCAATTTGTTGAAATGCTTTTGCGGCCACAGGGTCGCGCCCTTCCTGAAACATAAAGGCAGGGATACCTAAAAGGCCTAACTCTCCGGCGGCGTGTCCCAGTTTGTCGATATCTTCCTCGACACTATCGCCAATAAAAACCAGCGCGTTTATTTTGACAGCACCTGATCTGTTGCCTGATCGTGTGCCTGCTTTCGCTTCGTTGATGCAGTGTTTCAGTATCTTATTAATTTGGGTATGTCCGGCGGCGCAGTGTACGGCTGTCATCTGGTTTAGTAGTTGGTCTGTTTTGCTCAACCATGGGCTGGCATGGAATTCGGCAAAACCACGGTAATAGCAGAGCTGAATTTCCAGCCCTCCAAGACTCGTTGTTTCACTAAACATTTGTGCCTGAAGGTGAGAGGCATGGTCCCAGGTGGGTTCGCGGCTGGCGGTGGCATCCATCGCAAAAATCAGACGGCCTTTCTGTCCTCGTGTTGTCGTTACCGGAGTGGCACGTACTTTGGTTAGAAAGGAATTAATATCCTCCGTGCTGGATTTGCTCGGTAGCTTTTTATTACGGTCGTCGCTCATTTTATAGTTGACCTGTGCACGCTTTATTCGCGTACAGTTTTTACTAATGAGGCTGCCTGTTTAGCGCGTGTTCGTGCATCATCAATAGAGTTTCCATTCTTCTTATTGCAATAGGCCAGTGCAACTCCCATACGTCTGCGAATAAATGCCTCAGGTTTTCCGAATAGGCGCAGGTCTGTATGTGGCACACGTAGGGCTTCGTCTACGTTAGTGAAGGCAATGCCTTTTTCATCCATCCCACCATAGATGACCGCGCTGGCGCCAGGCTCTCGCAGTGTGGTATCTACAGGTAATCCAAGTATGGCACGCGCGTGAAGCTCAAATTCATTTTGGGCCTGTGTGGCCATGGTCACCATGCCGGTATCATGTGGTCGAGGGCTGACTTCACTAAACCAGACATGATCGCCTTTAATAAACAATTCCACGCCAAACAATCCTCGACCACCGAGCTGTCCGGTTACTGCTTCAGCAATCTGACGAGAACGAGTTATTGCCTTTTTGCTCATGGGTTGGGGTTGCCAGCTTTCGACATAGTCGCCGTTTTCCTGTCGATGTCCGATCGGTTCGCAGAAAACTGTTTGCACTTCCCCGTTTTCATCTAATGCTCGAACCGTGAGTAATGTGATTTCATAATCGAAGTCGATTTTTTCTTCAACAATAACTCGATTGTGGCTCACTCTTCCTCCGCTCATAGCGTAATCCCAGGCTTCTTTCACGTCTTCCGGTTTGCGTATGGTGGACTGCCCTTTTCCAGAAGACGACATCACTGGTTTAACGATACAGGGATAACCCACACCACCATCAATGGCCATTTGTAAATCGTTGAGTGATTCAGCAAATGCATAACGAGAGGTGGGGATTTCTAATTCCTCTGCCGCTAAGCGTCGAATACCTTCGCGGTTCATGGTGAGTTGAGTGGCGCGTGCGGTGGGAATGACTTCCGCCAGGCCTTCGGTCTCAATCTCGGCCAGCATGTCGGTAGCAATGGCTTCGATTTCAGGCACGATGAGGTGGGGTTGTTCCTGTTTAACCAGTGCTTTAAGCGTCTCGCCATCAGCCATATTAATGGTGTG
>JAUVNZ010000050.1 GCA_030599435.1 Gammaproteobacteria bacterium
AATCGAACATTTGAGAGTTCTTGATATCACCCATGCCCTGGTTGTTACCAATAGCCAGAGTCAGGAAAGAAACGATCATGGCACGGCCATCGATGACGTTACGGTCGAACAATTCGTTCGGGTAAGCAATCTTCATGATGCCTTCGGCTTCGTCGATAGAGTAAACCAGGGCATCAACACCCTTGGTGAAATCATCAGTCGTAGAAACTTCAACGTTAGTACCAGTTGAAGATTCAGCAGCGAAGTGAGCGGCTGCTTCCAGATAACCATAACCTTCAGCAGGCTCCATAGTGTAAGCCACCAGAATGTGTTTGCCGTCGGCAAGCAAGGTTTCTTCGTCTAAGGTCAGGTCAGAATAGCGACCCGTTTGGTCTAACAAAGCCATTGAATGATCTCCTATTGTAAAAACAAGTATTGAAAACAATTTAAAAACTGGTTCTGAGGGCCGTCACATTTGTGTGGCGCCGGGGCCTGTTGAGGCTCCCCTCTCAGAAGGGTTGCCAACAATACCCAAGATAACCCATAATTAAAACTAAATTATATTGATGTTATTGATAAGGTTTTACTTATCTATTACTCCGGAGCACTTTAAAGCTAGCTACAGCATGCATCTCACCATACGCCAACTACAGGTCTTTGAAGCCACCGCCCGTCTGCTGAGCTTTCGCAAAGCGGCAGAAGAGCTGCATTTAAGCCAGCCGGCAGTGTCTATGCAGATCAAACAACTGGAGGAAAACGTCGGCCTGCCCCTGTTCGAGAAGCTGGGTAAGAAAATTTATCTGACCGAAGCCGGCCAGGAGATTTACCATTATAGTCGCTCAATTGGCCAGTTGCTGACTGAGGCTGGTGAAACTATCGACGGGCTCAAGGGCGCCCATCAGGGCCGGCTTACCATCTCTGTAGCCTCTACCGCCAACTACTTTGTCCCTACCCTGCTAGGTACCTTCCATGAGCGTTTTCCCGGTGTGACGGTGAGCCTGGATGTCACCAACAGAGAGACCCTGCTGGAGCAGTTATCCGAAAACGAAGTGGATCTGGTGGTGATGGGACAACCCCCAGGGGACATGGATCTTGAAGCTGGTACTTTTATGGAAAATCCACTGGTAATAATCGCGCCACCCGATCACCCGCTGGCGAAACAAAAAAATATCCCTTTCACACGACTGGAGGATGAGGTATTTCTAACCCGTGAACGCGGCTCCGGTACCCGAGGCGCCATCGAACGATTTTTTGCGCAACACGAGGTTCAGCTGAATACCGGCATGGAGATCGCCAGCAACGAGGCCATTAAACAATCGGTTCAGGCGGGATTAGGATTGGGGCTGTTATCACGGGATACGCTGGATATGGAGCTAGCACTGAATAAGCTGGTTATCCTGGATGTGGAGGATTTCCCTATTGTTCGATACTGGTACGTGATGCACCGCAAAGGCAAACGACTGTCCACAGTGGCACAGGCCTTTAAACAATTTCTACTGGAAGAGGCTAATACGCTCTTGCACACTTCCGAGACAAAACACTAGAAGGATTTTAGAAAGTCTCTGGTGAGTGCGAGACACCAACAGTAGGCGCTTTTAGGCGAGGCAAAAAATGGTGAAAAAGCGCAGTTTACACGCCAGTTTATCGTTTCACGACCCCGCATTTTGAGCTATTTTTTAACGCAGTATCGTGCCTCCAGAGGCTTTTGCTATGTTCCACTAGTAGATGTCGCAATGCTCCGGATGACGGGAAATATTGGCATAAGCCGTATCATATAGCCGTTCCTGACCCCGACGGCTGCATTCCACATACACCAGATCCAGCTCTTCGCGGGCTTCATCATTGGCCGCATTTTCAACCCCAAGCAGAATCCTGCATACACAGCGTTTCACAAAACGTATCAAAGCCTTGTTTGGCATCCTTCTTAATGCACGTTCAAGTTTGTCTATTTTCACCGTCATTTCCCCTTTGTTTTTGTGGGCGTTCATTATCGACGGCACAACATCCTGTCTTTGCCATAAATCACCTAACTAGCGCCTGACCTACCTAACGCGTTAAAACATCCCTATCATTTTCTGTATCGGAGAAACTGAGAAATCGTCGATATAACAAATGTGAACTTCGTCACAAAACGGGGTACTAAGCGTCATAGAAAGAGGCTTGATACTGGGGAGACACGAACCCATAATCGGGCAAAGAATTTGGACTTTTAAGACCTACGTACAGACTAATGGAGACTCAGAACATGACCAAGAGAACCACCCTCGCTTTAACACTATTGACCGCTTCACTGTTTGCTTCAAGCGCTGCCCTGGCCTGTGATGCCATGGGGAAAAGCACCCATATGGGTCAGCTTATGTCGGTTGATGCTAAACAAAAGACCTTCACTATTCGTGATGCACAATCACAAAGCCCAGTTACTTTTACTGCCAACAATGAAATCCTCGCAGGCCTGAAAGAAGCAAGTGGTAGCATTATGGTGAACTACGAAGAAGAAGATGGTGGCAGCCTGAACGCAGTGGGCGTCACCTTCTAACTTATTTAAGTCAAAACAAAAGACAAAAAAGGCGGGGTTACCCGCCTTTTCTTTGCGCAACATAAACAGCACACCAAAACCATTGTTTAGTGATAGTATTAACCACACAATTCTTACGATCTTTACGTCATGCCCCTACCATCTTACTTAGCTCGTTGGCTGCCGGTACAAAATGAGCTGTCCACCAAAAGCATTCTGCTCTCCTCTTTAAGCGCCCTGATTGCGATTGGTCTTGTTGGTACAGTCAGCCAATATTCACTCAGCGGTTACAACACCCCTTTCATGGCCGCATCAATGGGCGCTTCTGCAGTTTTACTATTTGTTGTTCCTACCAGCCCACTTGCACAACCGTGGTCCTTTGCCGGCGGGCACCTTATTTCTGCGTTGATAGGCGTGAGTTGCGCGAAGCTGATACCCGATATTACCGTGGCCGCAGCTGTTGCCGTCGGCATTTCCATTTTCGCGATGTACTACCTGCGTTGCATACACCCCCCCGGAGGTGCAACTGCTTTGTTTGCCGTATTAGGTGGCAATTCTGTTCACGAACTGGGATTTCAATTTTTACTCAACCCTGTCCTGCTAAATATTGGCGTTTTGCTCACCTGCGCATTCATCTATTGGCGACTTGCCGGAATCCACCAACACCAAATGGCAACGGACACAACGACACTGGATCATAACTGGGCGCGCACTGAAGAGGACTGGTTAGTTACCAATACTCCCTTTAGCGATGAAAATCTCAATCAGGCCATCGCAAAAATGGATACGTTTATTGACATTAGCCAACAGGATTTAAAAGAAATTTATGCTCACGCCCTGCAGCATTCACACACTCACAGCCTTGGAGACATTCGTTGTCATGAAGCCATGCACTCACCGGTCATTTGCGTGGAATATGGAACCGAGTTGGAAACCGTATGGCAACTTTTTGAACAACACAATATTCGCGGTGTGCCGGTAGTGGATAACTTTGAACGCACCATTGGTATTGTGACCGTTAGTAATTTTGTCCACAACGCTGATCAGCTAAGCACGGATGAAGAAAATGGAGCTAGTGTTGCGGAACAACTCGTTTCACTTAGAAAACGCACACCGGGCTTTGAATCAGATAAACCGGAAGTCGCTGGACAGATCATGAGCTCACCAGTGATAACCGCACAGGAAAATGATCGCCTTGCTGACCTGGCGCCACTTTTTACCCAACATGCTATCCACCACATTCCGGTGGTCAATGAAAAACGAAAACTTGTCGGCATGCTAACGCGGGAAGATGTACTGGCTGCACGTTCTAACTAGAAGGAACCGTGCCGGAAGTCAGCCTGACTTCTACATTCATCCACAAACCATCTTCCGTTTTCAAGTCTGCAACACGTTTTAGGTGTGCACTTTTAAACTCAGGCTGAACTTCGTGCGGTAGCTGCTCAACCAGGGCACGCATGGCGGTATTCCAGATAGCATCCCACCATTGGTCAACATTGCTCAGGTGGTATCCTACCTGAATGATATTTTGCTCAATCTCCTTATAACCAGCCTCGGCCATCAGAGTCCTGCAAACCTCCACATCTTTTAGACGTGCTGCACTCACATTTTTCTCTGAAACATCAAGACCAAATTTTTCCAGATCTTCGCCAAAAATATCGAGCAGCGGCCGAAAGGCATTTTCAGTAAAACTTGAAAACAAAACCGTACCGCCTGGCCGCGTCACCCGCTGCCATTGCTTTAAGGCTTTGAGCATATCCGGGATAAAAAACAAACCAAAGGAACAGGTCACTGCATTAAAGTAATCATTCTTGAACTCAGGTTCTTCAGCATCCATCTGAATAAAATCGACATTATCCAAAGCCATTTTTTTTATATTTTTTTCGGCACAGGCCAACATGCCTTCAGACAGATCAATGGCCATCACCCGTCCGCCCGGATTGATGACCTGTGCCAAAGCACCGGCAAGGGCCCCTGTACCCGTCGCCACATCCAGAATCTTCCAACCTCGACTGGGCTTAAGTTGAGAAACAATACGATCTGCGCAAAAAGGGAAAAAACGTAAAGCGGGATCATCGTAACCGGACGCCACCGTGTCGAACACAGCACTCACACCGTGCTTGTGTTTTTCACCATCCGGTAAAACCAGTGTTTGAAGTTCAGGGGGTTGATTCACTCGATCGGAGCTCGGTGATGTTTACAGAAAATTGTTAGATAACTATTTAGGATTTCGCTTAGAAATATAAATCCCGGGAATCCAGGTCTTCTGAATGCGAGTTGTTGCTGACAAATCATCATTGGCATCATCGACGAAACGGAAATGATTAACACCAATGCGAACGATATCTTCATTTTTCAGCTGGTGCTGATCAATTTTATCGTCATTTACAAAGGTGCCATTTGTACTTTCTTTGTCCACAATAAAATAATCATAACCCTGCCCATCCTCACTTTCCCTGGCTTCTATTTCAGCGTGATCCTTGCTCACCAACTCATCATTAATGGTTATGTCATTTTCCGGTCCACGGCCAAGACTCGACACACGATTTTCCAGACGTAGGGTAATGCCTTCTACACCATCTTTAAACTGAATCAGAGCTGCCATTAGATTTCACCATTCAATAATATGAGCACAGGCTACACCTTATCTGCTGATTTTTCACGTAAGCTCTCTGCTAATCATTCTCTGTTAAACTATAGTCAATAATTAATTAACACCTAACCGGAGGATCTTATGTCTGACCATACCTATAAAATTATCGAATTAGTGGGCTCATCGACAAAAGGCTCGGACGAGGCCATTAATAATGCTATCGAGCGCGCCAATAAAACACTACGTAATATGGACTGGTTTGAAGTAGTGGAATCTCGTGGTCATTTACAAGATGGCAAAGTTGCTCACTATCAGGTGAAAATTAAGGTGGGAATCCGTCTCGAAGACTAGAAACTCATACATACCCCTGCATGATAAAAATCTTCTCTGCTGGAAATTTGCAGGATGCCTACCTGCTTCAAAGTCTATTAATAGAAGCAGGTATCGAAAACAAAATTCTCAATGAGTTTGCCCAGGGCGGTACTGGAGAAATACCCTTCACTCAGGCCTACCCTGAAATCTGGCTCATCAATGCAGGTGATACTGAAAGGGCAAAATTAATCATTACTCAGTATGAATCACGACCCCACGAGGTTGGCACCAACATGTGCAAAAATTGCGGCGAACCAAATCCTGATACGTTTGAAGTTTGCTGGCGTTGTGGAACCTCATTACTCACACCAGAACACGATTAATACGGTGTCATCTCAGGAACTATTCACGAGAACTTTTCGCTAGAAATTGGTTCTACATAACTCGCAATTTATCCATCATTTAACCCTGAAATATACCCTTATTTTTATATGGGATTCTAAAAATATCCCTCTTCGGCTAAATAAAAAATTCTATTGGCCGAAGCTCAAGTCTTGACAGACAGGGTATTTAAAACGTATTTGTAGGCACCAGATTTAACGCATTACCATGGCATATTTATTAACTAACTGATATTTAAGAGAATAATGGGAAAATCGCTAGTCATCGTCGAGTCGCCTGCCAAGGCCAAAACCATAAATAAGTACCTGGGTAAGGACTTTGTGGTGAAATCGAGCGTGGGCCATATTCGTGATTTGCCCACCAGCGGCAGCGCTTCCAGCAAATCCAAAATGGACCCCAAAGAGCGTGGCAGACTTGCAGCCGAATCACGCAAATTGCCACCCAAAGAAAGAGAAAAACGCAAAGCCGCACGCGCCAAAATAGCGCTCATCAAACGCATGGGTATCGACCCGGAAAAAAACTGGGAACCGCATTACGAAATCATGCCCGGTAAAGAAAAAGTTGTCGCTGAATTACAAAAGCTCGCCAAAAATGCAGACACTATTTATCTCGCGACTGACCTTGATCGCGAAGGGGAAGCCATCGCCTGGCATCTGACCAAGGCCATCGGCGGCAAAGCATCCCAATACAAACGCGTGGTGTTTAACGAGATTACCAAAAAGGCCATTCAGGAAGCTTTCGCCAAACCCACCAAACTTGACCAGGATCAGGTCAACGCCCAGCAGGCGAGACGTTTTCTCGACAGAGTCGTGGGCTACATGCTCTCACCACTACTGTGGAAAAAATTGGCACGTGGCCTTTCCGCCGGACGTGTTCAGTCCGTTGCCGTACGTTTGCTGGTTGACCGAGAACGTGAAATTAATGCCTTCGATCCCGAAGAATACTGGGAAATGTATGCTGACCTGATAACTGCCAAAGGCGATGAACTGCGCATGCAGGTGGTTAAGCAAAATGACAAAAATTTCCGTCCCCCCAACAAAGGCCTCGCGGACGCCGCGCTAGCGATACTGGAAGGTTCGGACTATACCCTGGCAAAACGCGAAACCAAGCCTTCATCCAGCAAACCTAAAGCACCTTTCATTACCTCGACATTGCAACAGGGTGCGAGCACACGCCTGGGCTTTGGTGTAAAGAAAACCATGATGATGGCACAGCGGTTATACGAAGCTGGTTACATCACATACATGCGAACCGATTCCACGGCACTAAGCACCGAGGCAGTGGCTGCTGCGCGGGATTATATTAAAGATAAATACGGTAAAAAATATTTACCCGAAAACCCCATCAAGTACACCAGCAAAGAAGGCGCGCAAGAAGCACATGAAGCTGTGCGCCCTTCCAATGTTCGCGTCATGGTATCTGATTTACAAAACGTAGATCCGGATGCAAAACGTCTTTATGAACTCATCTGGCGACAGTTCGTAGCTTGTCAGATGCCGCCAGCCAAATTCGATGTTACAACGTTGAAAGTTGAAGCATCAGGTTTTGAACTGCGCACCAAAGGACGCACGGTACGCTTTGACGGTTGGACCAAAGTTCAGCCACCACAACAAAAAGGTGCCGACGAAACCATCTTGCCCGATATTGAAGAAGGTAAATCTCTAAGATTGAGAAAACTTGACCCTTCCCAGCACTTCACTAAACCACCTCCACGTTACAGTGAAGCGTCGCTGGTACGTGAGCTGGAAAAACGCGGCATTGGCCGTCCATCTACGTATGCATCAATTATTTCCACTATTCAGGATCGCGGTTACGTTACAGTACAAAATCGGCGTTTTTACGCACAAAAAATAGGTGAGATTGTCACGGATCGTCTGGTCGAAAATTTTGATGACCTGATGGAATACACTTTTACCGCCGACATGGAAGAAAAACTTGATGCTATTGCGACAGGAAAAAGTGACTGGATAAAAGTCCTCAATACATTTTACAAAGACTTTAAATCAAAACTAAAAGCCGCAGATAATGACAAAAAAGGCATGCGTGGCAATGACCCCATCGATACCGACATAAAGTGTCCTACCTGCGAACGCCACATGCAAATTCGTGTTGGCGGGACTGGCGTATTCCTGGGCTGTTCTGGTTATAACCTGCCGCCCAAAGAGCGTTGTAAAACCACTATGAACCTGACAGCCGGCGAAGAAGCCGTTGATGTCGATGCCGATGAAGAAAGTGAAGCAAAAGCATTACGACGTAAACATCATTGTCCAAAATGCAAAAGCGCCATGAACAGTTACCTTATTGATGAAGACCGCAAACTGCACATATGCGGCAAAAGCCCGGACTGTGAAGGTTTTGAAATCGAAAAAGGCAAGTTCAAAATCAAGGGCTATGATGGCCCGATCGTCGAATGCGATAAATGCGGCGCCGACATGCAGCTCAAGAATGGGCGCTTTGGTAAATATTTTGGATGCACCAATACTGAGTGCAAGAATACCCGTAAACTTTTACGCAACGGTGAAGCCGCTCCGCCAAAAGCTGACCCGGTTCACATGGAAGAATTACCCTGCGAAAAAACCGAAGGTTATTTTATTTTACGTGATGGAATGGCAGGCATTTTCCTCGCCTCCAGCGCTTTCCCGCGTTCACGAGAAACACGTGCACCAAAAGTGGCTGAGCTAATTCCCCATCGGGAGGAAATAGATCCGAAATACCAGTATCTGTGTGATGCTCCTTTAAAAGATGACAAGGGTAACCCAACCGTTGTTCGATTCAGCAGAAAAAACAAAGAACAATATATA
>JAUVNZ010000105.1 GCA_030599435.1 Gammaproteobacteria bacterium
ATTAATAATGATGACTATTTTGAAATGTTGAGTGGGTTCCCTAACGATGAAGAAATTCCTGTGACCACGTTCGGTTATGAGAAAGCAATAGAATTTTTAAACCAGAATACAAAAACTGCGCGCAATGTTCTCGGCATAACTAATGTGCCCGCGTTGCTGGTACTAGATAATAAAAAGGATGGCCTGTATCGATTGGCGGGTTATTGGGAAATGAACCGGTTGTTGCAGCCTGATTTATAGATCTGATTTTATAAAATAAAAGTTTACAGAAAGTTTTTAAAAAAGGGCGCTGGATAAAATTTTCAATGCGCACAACGCATGATAAATAGACTATCAAGATGGCAGCAATTTTCCTGGCGGGAAAAAAATCAGTTTCAATTGCTGACTGACGGCAGTGAAATTTTCCCCGCCATGCTGGAAGCGATTAATTCTGCACAATCACAAATTCTGTTAGAAATGTATCTTATTGAATCGGGTGCGGTAGCAGATTTGTTTATCGAAGCTTTGCTTGAGGCCGTTAAACGAAAAGTAAACGTTTACCTGCTATTGGATGATTATGGGGCACGAGGTTTTGAGCCAAAAGACAGGCATCGGCTCGATGAAGCGGGGATTCGCACTGTATATTACAATCCCATAGGTTTTTGGAATCCTATTGCTGTCTGGGGATGGCACCAAACTCTATTACGTGATCATAGGAAATTATTAGTCGTTGACGATCGGGCTGCCTTTGTTGGCGGCATGGGCATTACCGATAACTTTGATAATAAAAGTTATCCCGAGGATTATTGGCATGATGTGGCAGTAAAGGCTGAGGGCTCGGTAGTTTATGATTGGCTAAGGGTATTCCAGAGTAACTGGGATGTGTGGACACGAGAAAAATTTCCTGTATCTATTGAGCAGTTTTCTAGTGGCTCTGCAACGCATGACGATTTTCCATCAAATCAGGCTGGTCGTGTTGCGTCAGGACGGTATTTTGCTCGATCGGAAATCCAACGTGCCTTTGTGAAAAGGGTGCTCGGCGCGGAGCATCACGTGTGGATGATGACCGCCTACTTCGTGCCAATGTATAGACTTTTGCGGGCAATGCGCCTTGCAGCTCGTCGAGGTGTGGATGTTCGTTTGTTGGTGCCTGGCCCGGAAACGGATCATCCATCTATTCGTTATGCAGGACGTCGATATTATCATTCCTTATTACATGCCGGCGTACGTATTTATGAATATCAGCCGAGATTTATGCATGCCAAGGTTTTATTGTGTGATGGTTGGGCTTCTCTTGGCTCAAGTAATGTCGATCGTTGGAATTTACGCTGGAATCTGGAAGGTAATCAGGAAGTTGAAGACAGCCAATTTAGCCGTGATGTTCGCGAGTTATTTGAAGCCGATTTTAAGGAAAGTACAGAATGTGTGTTGGGGAACTGGCGAGCACGCCCCTGGTACCATCGTTGGCAGGAATGGTTTTGGGGGCAGATTGAAGTGTTGATTGAAAGAGTCAGTGAGAGAATGCGGCGACACAAGGACTAGCCATGGGTGTGGATATAAAAGTTTGCGTTTAGTGTGGTTTTTACAATTAGGTCTGGTTTATGACCGGCCAGATAAAATAAAGGCTGGCTTATATCCTATATCCTATATCCTATATCCTATATCCTATATCCTATATCCTATATATCTATAAATGATATAAATATATAAATGTATCACTTCCAATGAATAAGGAGTGCTGCTAAATTTAATTCACTTCCAAACAAACCCCCTATTTGTTTGAACCCCAGCCGCTATTCCTCCCCGGACAGCGGCTTTTTTTTGGGCAGGGATGCCCTTATGCCGTGGAGCACACGGATGTGCGAGACCAATCTGCCAGGAGCAGATTGGGACAGCCAAAGGCTGCCCGTAGGGTGAACACCATGGATGGTGTGAATCAGCGGGCTTGCTCAAGATACCTGGAGTTTTCGTCGTCCCGCTACTTCACCTGTACCAGCAATTGCTCAATAACCCGTGCTAATGCATCTCGTTGCTGTTTGGGCAGCTTCATCCAGGCCAAACTCATTTCTAAAGCCTCTTTGTTGAGTTTTTCCTGCCCGGTGGAAGGTGGATTTTTTCCATTACCACGGGGGTTTGCATCTGCTTCGTATGCCTCTCCACTGCCTGATAATAGCCAGTTGGATCGAGCCTTGGTAAGGTCAGAAAGCTTTATCAATACGGAGGTGGGAGGGAATGCCTGTCCCTTGAGCCAGCGGTTGACCTCAATAGATGGTCTTTCCAGATGTTCTGCTAGCCGGGATTTTCGCCCGCCTCCCAACCTGGGAAAGTGAACATTATCAAGGGCGTCATTCAGACGTTCGGAAAATCGGTTTTTTTCGTTAGACATTTTGCTCTCTCTTCAACATCTGGCACTGTTGTTTACAAAAATAAGAAAGGGTCGAATTTAAGAATAAAAATCATCCCTGTCTGTCAACCAATTTATCGGCCATGCGTTTAATAACATTGAGGGCAGATTTACTGGATATGGAGCTGCAGACGTCTGGACAAAGGGTATGGTCGTTGGTCAAAATCGGCACAGCGGGGCACTAAAAGGTTATGCAGGAGAATACGGCTGGACAATATACATACCATGGACCAATTTCTCGCTGGGGTAGAATCTCGTGCTTATCGGATGGCGATGGTTGCCACCATCAGCCGGGAAGATGGAGAAAGAGGTCATCAAACAAGATGATATTGATTTTTACAAGCACTATGAATATTAAAGAAAGGAGTCTGTAATGTTAGAGCTGAAGCCTAATTGCGAATGCTGTGATAAAGATCTTCCTCCCGAGTCAACAGAAGCTGTTATCTGTTCAATTGAATGTACATTTTGTAACGACTGCTCAAAGACTGTCTTAAAAAATCGATGCCCTAATTGTGGTGGTAATTTAGTGGAGCGCCCAAACCGAACGGGTAAGTGGCTAGAAAAATATCCGGCTTCAACTATTAGAGAGATAAATGAATCAGGTTGCAAGGCCGCAGTATAAATTGGGTACTAACATTAGGTGCTAAAAGTGAACGAACACGAAAAAATAAATTATGTTGAATTCCCGGCAAAAGATATAGAAGCCGCCAAGTCTTTTTTTGGTGATGTTTTTGGTTGGTCATTTGTAGATTACGGCTCAGAATACACTGCATTTTCAAATGAAGGTCTCGATGGCGGATTTTTCAAATCCGAATTGACTGTATCTGCTGAAAGCGGCAGCGCGTTGATTGTTTTTTACAGCAAAGAGCTAGAAAAAACATTATCAAAAATTGAGCAGGCTGGAGGATCAATTATAAAACCCATATTTTCTTTTCCCGGTGGCCGACGCTTTCATTTTGGCGATCCCAATGGAAACGAATATGCGGTCTGGTCTGATATCGGCGTAGAATAATAACAATGTATTCGCAAGATAAATTACAAGTTACCACCAGTGGCCGTGGTAGTTATAACGTTACTGAAGAAGTGAAACGAGTAGTGGCAGCGAGTGGTATTGAAATTGGTTTATGCCATGTTTATTTGTCGCACACCAGCGCGTCATTGATGTTATGCGAAAATGCAGACCCAGCAGTACGCCAGGATTTAGAGACTTTTCTTGCTTATCTGATTCCAGATGGTGATCCAATGTTTATTCACAGGGATGAGGGTCCGGATGATATGCCAGCTCATCTACGTACTATCTTAACCCACAGTGATTTAACGATTCCGGTACGTAATGGCCGATGTGCTTTAGGAACCTGGCAAGGAGTTTTTCTGTGTGAGCATCGCACCCATGCTCATCAACGCAATCTGGTTATAACAGTGCAGGGCGATTCATAAATGTGAAGGTGTTTATCAGTAAAAATTTAGCGATGTTCGCTGCGTGAAACTTTAAGTAATATCCTGTCTAATGAACGTGTTCCCAGAATTCGCCTGATGTATCCAAACAAGTAGGTAGGTATGGTTACGTAATAACGGGGTTTGGGCCGACTTGATTCCAATGCATGGATTACTTTTTTAAGTATGGCCTCTGGTGGTAGTGTGAAAGGCGCCGCACTCCCCTGTTTTTTTAAGCGTTGTTCTATTTTTTTATAAATTTCCTGATGAGCGCTGTCCCTGGTGTCAATATTTTTTTTATAAGCATTAAAGGCATTGGCGCGAAAGCGGCTTTTGATCGGGCCAGGTTGAATGAGGGAAACATGGATATTGGTTTCGTCCAATTCCTGGCGTAGTGTATCGGTAAGGCCTTCCATGGCAAATTTGCTGGCGTTATAGGCGCCGCGATAACGCAAAGTAATCAAGCCAAGTACTGAGCTGTTTTGAATGATACGTCCGTATCCCTGTTTACGCATAACGGGCAGGAGCTTGTTAGTCAGCTCGACAGTGCCAAAAAGGTTGGTTTCAAATTGCTGACGTAACACGTCTCTGCTCAGGTCTTCTACGGCACCGGGTTGCCCATAGGCCGCATTGTTAAATAGCGCGTAAATTTTTCCATTACCCAATTGCAGTGTTTCTTTAACGGCCTGATCTATTGACTCGCTGTCATCCAGATCCAGTTGTATGCATTGCAGGCCTTCCTGACGAAGTTTTTTAACGTCTTTTGCTTTTCGTGCACTGGCGATGACGTTATACCCTCGCTTATGTAAACCGTGAGCCACACAGTAGCCGATACCGCTTGAGCAGCCGGTAATTAACACGGAACGATCTTTGGGAGAATAGTGCAAGTTATTGTTGATTGCAGGTTATTTTATTGGTAATACTTTTTTAGTAGTTACTAACGAAAGTTTAACCAAGGGGATCTTCAGAAAATTCATGCTGTATAATTTCTACCTGTTCTTTGTTAGCGATAAGTGCATCAACGCATTCTCTATCCAGTTGGCCGCCCGCTAACCGTTGCAGCATGGCGAAAGATTCGTGGTTGCTCCAGGCTTCTTTGTAAGGGCGTTTGCTGGTGAGCGCATCAAAAACATCGGCAACAGCAACAATGCGAGCTTCCAATGGAATTTCGTCACCGGATATTCCGTTTGGATAACCCGTACCATTGACTGCTTCATGATGATATTCGGCGATGTTGCGCAGGATGTTGATGTTTTCAAAACTATCCAGGCCATGGTCCTGTAACATGCTGTCGATAATCTCCCGCCCTTTATGGGCGTGAGTTTTCATGATTTTTGATTCTGATTCAGAGAGTTTTCCAGGTTTTTTCAGAATGTCATCGGCAATGCCGATTTTCCCTAAATCATGCAACGGTGAAAACAGAAATACATTTTCAATGTATTCATCGTCCAGGTCATGATTGTCAGCAATGTGTACCGCGATCAGGCGAGAGTATCGTGACATGCGATCAATGTGCGCACCTGTTTCAGTGTCACGATGATGGGTCATATTGTGTGCTGTTTTAACAGTGGCCAGCATGGTGCGTACCGAGCTTTGCTCATTGATGATTAGTAGTGAGATGAGATGACCAATCAGGTCAAAATAGTGCAGAACATTATCGCTAAAGGCGTCCTTCTGGTTTGAGTTGAAGAATACGAAACCAAAAAACACATCATTGATGAACATGGGCAGGGTATAACTAGAGGAATAGCCCTGTTTATTTAATTTTTTAGTGTGCTCTTTTGTGCCTTCAGCGAAAATGGCAAGGTCATTTACCACGCGCGGTTTGCGTTGCTTAACAATCTCCATCAGCGAGGACGAATTAGCTAGCGGTGACTGGTAGTGATTTAACGGTTGCTGGTTGCCGCTACTGTGAAGGTATGTTTTCAGCATGTCAGTTTTGTGGTCGTAAATGGCGACCGCAATTCTATCAACGAAGCTGAACTGCTTTTGGATGGCACCATGCACGCTAGTAAGTTTTTGGCCCAGCGGAAGGTTCTTATTGAGTTCTTCTAAAGTGTCTTGGTGATCAAACATGGGCTGCATTTCTCATGGCTTGTGAGTTATTTTCTTACTTTAGCGCCAAGTTTGTATGATGCCAACCATTCAGAGATAGATTATGAAAATACATTTTGGGTCAATAACTGAGGCTATGAAGGTATTTATCTGGCCTATATGCGCCAATTTAGTTGGTGTGAAAATGG
>JAUVNZ010000248.1 GCA_030599435.1 Gammaproteobacteria bacterium
CGTAATATTTTTTGAACCAGGAGTCTTTATACTCATGCTCTTACGGGCTTCAAAAATATAAAGAAATAATAAAGAGACAGGATTATGAGTAAAGACCTAAAAAAACGGGCGTTGGATTACCATGCAGGGGTTAATGGAGAAAGCCGTCCTGGCAAGATAGCTACAAAGATCACCAAACCCTGTGAGACTCAGGATGAGTTGTCGCTAGCGTATACACCCGGCGTAGCTGAACCAGTGCGCGCAATTGATGCGGACAAAGAGGCGGCTTATAAATATACGGCCAAAGGTAATCTGGTAGCAGTTATTACTGATGGGTCTGCTGTTTTAGGGTTGGGTAATGTAGGTGCGATGGCAGGTAAACCTGTGATGGAGGGCAAGGGAGTATTATTTAAAAGATTTGCTGATATCGATGTCTTTGATATTGAAGTTGATGCAGGCTCACCTCAGGAGTTTATAGATACGGTTGTAAATATATCGCAGACTTTTGGTGGAATTAACCTCGAAGATATAGCTGCACCCCATTGTTTTGAAATCGAGAAGGCGTTAATCGAAAAACTCGACATCCCCGTTTTTCATGATGATCAGCATGGTACAGCGATAATTATTGCCGCCGGCCTGTTGAATGCACTGGAAGTGCAGAATAAAGATATCGCTAAGGCCTCTATAGTTTGTTTAGGTGCGGGTTCGGCGGGCATTGCATCGATGCGCTTGCTGATTTCCCTGGGTGCAAATAAAGAAAATATTTACCTGGTTGATCGTAAAGGTGTTATTCATGATGGACGTGATGACTTGAATGTGTATAAACAAGAATTCGCAACGAAAACTGATAAACGAACATTAGAAGACGCTATGAAAGATGCTGATGTATTTATCGGTGTATCTGGCCCCAACCTTGTTGATGAAAAAATGTTGAAAAGTATGGCAGATAAACCCGTTGTATTTGCATTATCAAACCCTGACCCTGAAATCAGTCCAGAAATAGCGCTTAAGGTGCGTGATGACATCATCATGGCAACAGGGCGTAGTGATTATCCAAATCAGGTCAATAACGTTTTAGGTTTTCCCTTTATTTTCCGTGGCGCGTTAGATGTGCGCGCTTCTGTAATTAATGAGGAAATGAAGGTTGCCGCTGTTAAGGCATTGGCAAAATTGGCACATGAGCCTGTGCCAGATGAAATACTAGAAATTTATGAAACAGATCAAATGGCTTTTGGCCCTGAATATATTATTCCTAAACCTTTTGATGCTCGGTTAAGAACATTTGTGCCAACAGCTGTTGCCAGAGCTGCAGTTGATAGTGGCGTGGCAAGGTTGCCCTATCCGCCAGATTACCCATCTTGAGCCCCACAATTCTTCAAATTATTGCTGTTTGTGTGTTGCTGGTTTCTATATCAGTAAATGCTATTGAGAGTCGTAATCTTGGTAATTTCAGTGAAGGAGACTTTTCAGGTTGGGAAGAAAAGTCATTTAAGGGGAGCAGCCAGTACAGATTTGTTGAAACAGATACAGGAAAAGTACTTCGTGCCAGTACAGAAGGTAAAGCTTCCGGTTTATTTAAAGAAGTCTCAGTAGATTTAACTAAGACACCATGGATTAACTGGTCATGGCTGGTAGAGAATACGTTTAAAAATAACAATGAGCGAAGTAAAGAAGGTGATGATTATGCGGCTCGAGTTTATGTTGTTGTATCGGGCGGCATCTTTTTCTGGAATACTAAAGCATTAAATTACGTGTGGGCAAGCCATGAGCCAAAAAATAGTAGTTGGCCTAATGCCTATGCAGATAACGCGAAATTACTTGCAGTTCGTTCCGGTAATATTCAAATTGGTCAATGGATAAAAGAGAAACGCAATGTGCGTGAGGACCTAAAATATTTATTTGGGGAAGATATTACCCAGATAGATGTTATTGCGGTGATGGTGGACGGAGATAATACAGGTCAGTCAGCTACTTCGTATTTTGGCGATATATTTTTTTCCGAAAACTAGCGTTAACTAACGCTTAAAAAATATTTAAAATTCTTCACCCTCACTTCCCGGCACCCATTGCGGGTATTTATTCATTACGTCCGTGAATATATCCATATTAAGAATCTTCTCTAACCATTTCCGCAATTGTTTATATTGGCTTTGGTCAAACCAGTTTTTATCAACAAAAGCGAACTGCCGGATGAAAGGAAAAATAGCAATATCGGCCATCGTAATATGGTCGCCAAGAAGAAAGCTGGATTCTCCAAGTAAATTTTCGAGTATCTGTAACTGTCCCTCTGCTTGCTGTCGGTAATCTTCAGCCGAATATTCAGGAAACCTGGCCGCATATTTATACTTGTCCAGGTGTTCTTTGAAGGAGCCATCATTAGTGTCAATAAGATCATTCATTTTCTGGCGCAGGGTTTCGTTTTCAGGTAACCAGTTGTCTGGATCATTAATGGCAAGCACCCAGCACATAATGTCATAACTTTCATCTATCACTTTACCATCCGGCAATATTAAAATGGGCACTGTTCCTTTTAGTGAAGCTGTCAACATATCTGCTGGTTTGTCGGAAAGAATTACCTCACGCAGCTCAACCGCTATACCGCAGTGTTTTATGGCCATGCGGGCACGAATGGCATATGGACAGCGTCTAAATGAATAGAGTATTGGTAACATGGACGATATGGAATTTAGTGGAAAATATCAGGATTGATCTTTATCTTTCAGCATATCTTTCAAGTTTGCAAAGGGGTTATGGCTGGCTTGTGGTTTCTTGTTTGAATTTGAGCTAGTAGAATCTTGGCTGGCATTCTCAATGTATCGCTGATGTTCATTGTCATGGCAGAACAGGCACAGTAGTTCCCAGTTACTACCATCTTCGGGATTATAGTCATGATCATGGTTGCGATGATGGATGGTAAGTTCGGAAAGATTGGCTCGAGTAAATTCCCGTTGGCAGCGTCCACAAATCCAGGGATACATTTTCAGGGCTTTCTCTCGATAGCCTTTTTCACGTTCTTCCTGCTGTTGTCGCGCATTGACGACAATATCATTAAGTTTGTCGTTATCAGATGTCATTTTTGACTGGCCTTGTTATTTTGGGCAATTAGCTGAATGTGATTCAGCCATACGTGTTTATAAGTTATATTATGTTGATGTATTTTTCTATCCCGGCTGCGTAAATGGGGTGTAATTGTGTATTTTTGTCAGGACTAGCGAAATGAGTATTAAGCTTTGGGTGGACGCAGACGCCTGCCCCAATGTGATTAAGGAAGTTTTATTCCGTGCAGCAGAACGAGCGCAAATTACTTTAACCCTGGTGGC
>JAUVNZ010000020.1 GCA_030599435.1 Gammaproteobacteria bacterium
TGGCAAGTCCTTCAAGAATGCCGAGCTGTGAAGTATCGAAATCTTTTCCAGCAACCGCATCATCTATAGCCTGTTTATATACCTGAGCAGTCCGAGCAGCGTAATAGTGGGATTTGGTACGACCTTCTATTTTCAAACAGTCGATGCCCATTCTTGTAAGGCGGTTTACATGTTCGATGGCGCGCAGGTCTTTGGAGTTCATGATGTAAGTACCATGTTCATCTTCTTCCATCACCATGAGTTCGCCGGGACGGCCGCCTTCTTCAATTAACACGGGTTGATCGGCATCCGGATGACGCACCTGATCACCACAGTTAGCCAGCTTAATATCGCCTGTGGCGTCAACTTCTGCCGTTTTTACATCGTAATCCCAGCGGCAGGCATTGGTGCAGGTACCCTGGTTAGGATCACGATGATTCAGGTAACCGGATAATAAACAACGACCGGAATAGGCGATGCACAAAGCACCGTGTACAAATACTTCCAGTTCCATGTCCGGACAACACTGGCGAATCTCTTCGATCTCATCCAGTGACAGTTCGCGTGACAAAATAATCCGCTCTACACCCTGTGCCTGCCAGAAATTCACCGTAGCATAGTTGAGAGTATTTGCCTGCACGGAAAGATGGATAGGCATGTCTGGCCATTTTTCTCGCACCATCATAATAAGCCCCGGGTCCGCCATGATTAGCGCATCAGGACCCAGCGCTATTACCGGTGCCATGTCTTCCATGTAGGTTTTCACTTTGGTGTTATGGGGCAAAATATTGCTGGCCACATAAAAGCGTTTCCCCACCTCATGGGCTTCGTTGATACCAGTCTCCAGATTGTTCAGATCGAAATCATTTTCGCGGGTACGCAAACTGTAACGAGGCTGGCCGGCGTAAACAGCATCGGCGCCGTAAGCAAGCGCATAACGCTGGTTACGAAGGGTGCCTGCGGGGGAAAGTAGTTCGGGTCTTTTGAAATCAGCAGATCTGGTAGCCATAATCCTGGTAGCCGTATAAGTTGTGCGTCTTTTTTGTAATAAAAGAGTCAAAGAGTTAATTCAATTTTCAGGGCGGCAATTCTAACACGGGCAACCCTTCACTTGGCTCGGCTCTGGTGTATTATTGGCAGCCGATTATTCAATCTAAATCTACCTTTTTAATAACATAAGTTTGGAGAAAATCACTATGGTCAGGACAGAAACCCCAGTCTGTGAATTTGGAAAAGCCGCCCTGGATTTTGCCCTGCCAGGAGTTGACGGAAAAACCTGGACACTCAATGACTGCAAAGGTGAAAAAGGCCTGCTGGTGATGTTTATCTGCAACCATTGCCCCTATGTGCAGTCCATCCGCGACCGTATTGTGCGTGATACGCAGGAATTAAAGGCCATGGACATTAATACTGTGGCCATCATGGCCAACGATCCGACCGATTATCCAGAAGACTCCTTTGAAAACATGAAAAAAGTAGCCGATGAATTCGACTTCTCTTTTCCCTATGTTATTGATAAAACACAGGAAGTTGCCAAGGCCTACGGCGCTGTGTGTACCCCGGATTTCTTTGGTTATAACGCTGATCTTGAGCTCCAGTATCGGGGACGTCTGGACGCTAGCCGCAAAGAGGCCGTGGTTGATGCCCCCCGTGACCTGTTTGAGGCCATGAAACAGGTGGCTGAGACCGGAAAAGGCCCATCAGACCAGATCCCAAGCATGGGTTGCTCTATCAAATGGATCAATGAGTCTGAATAAGTACCTAATTTGATATAGGTATCAAACGCGCTAATTGCCAATTTTTTGGCGGTTTTCAGCCACCTACTTCGACAAGCAAGCCTCCAAACCCTTGCCCTAAACGGCCTAATCTAGGACAATTACAGGTTCCCCCGGCGTCTGCACGGGGGTGGGGAGGATTGTCTAGAACGTCATTGAGATGGCCCATTTTGCCAGGGCTCACGTTCCCTTTTTTTATAAAATTACTGTTTTATAAAAAGTACTGGTTTTTATAAAAAGACTAGAAAAAGAAAACACGAATTTATGACTTCGTGGGTGTTCCAACTTTGTCTGCGAACAAGCCCGAGAACAACACACGAAGTCCTCAGAATTATTTAAAAGCTAGGAGAAACCTATGTCTAACCGCAAAAACCTTGCCAATGCCGTCCGTGCTCTCAGTATGGATGCAGTGCAAAAAGCCAACTCGGGTCACCCCGGGGCGCCTATGGGCATGGCTGATATTGCCGAAGTCCTTTGGAATGATCATTTAAACCATAACCCAGCTAATCCTGACTGGACAAACCGTGACCGCTTTGTCTTGTCCAATGGCCACGGCTCTATGTTGATTTATTCCTTACTACATTTGGCGGGTTACGATCTCAGCATCGAAGACCTCAAACAGTTCCGTCAGTTGCATTCTAAAACTCCGGGCCACCCAGAATACGGTTATGCGCCTGGCGTAGAAACAACTACTGGCCCATTAGGTCAGGGCATCACCAATGCCGTAGGCATGGCCATTGCAGAAAAAGCATTGGCTGGTCAATTCAACCAGAAGGGTCACGACATTATTGATCACAACACCTATGTATTCCTGGGTGATGGTTGTTTGATGGAAGGCATTTCTCATGAAGCCTGTTCACTGGCCGGTACTCTTGGACTGGGTAAGTTGATTGCATTCTGGGATGACAACGGTATTTCCATCGATGGTCACGTCGAAGGCTGGTTTACCGATGACACACCGAAACGTTTTGAGTCATACGGCTGGCACGTTATTGCTGATGTTGACGGACATGATCCAGCGGCTATTCAGGCAGCGACCGAAACCGCCAAGGCGATGACCGACAAACCCACCATGATTTGCTGCAAAACCACCATTGGTTTTGGCTCGCCTAATAAAGCCGGCAGCCACGCATGTCACGGCGCACCGTTAGGTGAAGAAGAAATTAACCTGACCAAAGCTGCATTAGGCTGGGATCATGGCCCATTTGAAGTGCCAGATGATGTTTATGCTGGTTGGGATGGTAAAGAAAAGGGAGCTGCCGCTGAAAAAGCCTGGGACGAAAAGTTTGCTGCGTATAAAACCGCTTTTCCAGAATTGGCTGCTGAACTTGAACGTCGTACAGCGGGTGATCTACCTGCTGACTGGGCAGCTAGCTCTGCTAAATACGTTGCGTCCGTGAATGAAGAAGCCAAGAGCCCGGCAACTCGTCAGGCATCTCTGGCTTCTATTGAAGCCTACTCGCCAATGCTGCCAGAAATGTTTGGTGGTTCAGCTGACCTGGGTTGTTCCAACCTCACCGAGTGGTCGGGCTACAAACCTATGATCAACAATAAGGATGCTAACTACCTCAACTACGGTGTACGTGAATTTGCAATGTCCGCCATCATGAATGGTATGGCACTTCACGGTGGATTTATTCCGTTCGGTGCGACCTTCCTGATGTTCTCAGAATACGCGCGCAATGCCTTGCGTATGGCAGCACTAATGAAAATTCGTAGCATCTTTGTATACAGCCACGACTCTATTGGCCTGGGTGAAGACGGTCCGACGCATCAGGCTGTTGAACAAATTCCTACCTTACGCATGATTCCTAACATGACAGTGTGGCGTCCTTGTGATGCGGTTGAAAGTGCAGTGAGCTGGCAACAGGGTATTGAGAAAAAAGATGGCCCTAGCTGTCTGATTTTCTCCCGCCAGGGTTTGCCGCATCAAACACGTACTGATGAGCAATTGGCAAACATCACCAGGGGTGGTTACATCCTCGGTGACTGCGATTGTGATACACCCGACGCCATCATTGTTGCCACCGGTTCCGAAGTCGGCCTCGCTATGGATGCAGCGGCACAATTAAGTGGTAAAAAGATTCGCGTAGTGTCTATGCCATCAACCAACGTATTTGACACACAAGATGATGCCTATAAAGCATCTGTACTGCCTAAGGGTGTACCAACGCTTGCAGTTGAAGCAGCGGTTACCGGTGGCTGGTACAAGTACGCCGACAAGGTTGTGGGTATTGATCACTTCGGTGAATCTGCACCTGCTGATGTGCTGTTCAAAGAATTTGGATTCACGGTTGAAAATGTTGTCGTCGCCGTTGAATCACTACTCTAATTTTTTGGTTTTATAACTTTTTATATATAAAAAATAGTAACTTTTCAAGGAGAATATTTTATGACAATTAAAGTCGGTATTAACGGTTTCGGCCGTATTGGTCGTATGACTTTTCGTGCCATTGCAAAAGAATTCGGCAATATCGAAGTCGTCGGTATTAATGACCTGCTTGAAGCAGATTACCTGGCCTATATGCTGAAGTACGATTCAGTGCACGGCAACTTCGACGGTGACATTTCTGTTAAAGACGGTAATCTGGTTGTTAATGGAAAAACTATTCGCCTGACTGCTGAACGCGACCCTGCTGATCTTAAGTGGAGTGACATTGGTGCTGATCTCATAATCGAATGTACCGGTTTCTTCCTGTCCGAAGAAACTTGCCAAAAACACATTGATGCTGGTGCCAAAAAAGTTGTGATGTCTGCGCCGTCTAAAGATGGCACACCAATGTTCGTATACGGCGTTAACCACAAAACATACGATGGTCAGGCTATCGTTTCTGCAGCCTCTTGTACTACTAACTGCCTGGCACCTGTTGCTAAGGTATTGAACGACAAGTGGGGCATCAAGCGTGGTTTGATGACTACTGTTCACGCAGCTACTGCTACTCAAAAAACTGTAGATGGTCCTTCTATGAAAGACTGGCGCGGCGGTCGTGGCATTCTGGAAAACATTATTCCTTCTTCTACTGGTGCTGCAAAAGCCGTGGGTGTTGTATTGCCTGAGCTGAACGGCAAATTAACCGGTATGGCTTTCCGCGTTCCAACTTCTGACGTGTCAGTGGTTGATTTAACCGTTGAGCTGGAAAAAGACGCTTCTTATGACGACATCTGTGCTGCCATGAAGGCTGCATCTGAAGATGAAATGAAAGGTACTTTGGGTTACACCGACGAGAAAGTAGTTTCTACTGACTTCCGTGGTTGTGGCCAGTCTTCCATTTTCGATAGCGGTGCTGGCATTGCGTTAGATGGAACCTTCGTTAAGGTAGTGTCCTGGTATGACAATGAATATGGTTATACTGCAAATATGCTTCGCTTCGTGGAACACGTATCGAAGTAAGCGGATTTTTTTCCTGCTAGCGGTGTTATCGGGGATATCTTGAGTGCTCACGTACTTCGTGTACGCTCCGCGCTCAAAACACCCCTCCGCCTAGCTAGCAGAAAAAATCTCTCGCTTATTCGCGGTTTCTGTATATAAAATTTTGGAATAAAGCCCGGCCTATTGATGGGTCGGGTTTTAACCCAACAAAAATAAAAAAGTTGTTTGTTAAGTAAGCTCGTAATAAAGAAGAGCAATTTACCAAACAGTTTTTCTTTTAGTTATACAAAATTTTAGGAGTTACATCATGTCTTTTATTAAACTGACCGATCTTGATCTGGCCGGTAAACGCGTATTGATTCGCGCCGATCTTAATGTTCCTGTTAAGGGTGGCAAGGTCACTTCCGATGCGCGTATCACTGCTTCCATGCCGACTGTTGAGCATTGTATGAAAGCAGGAGCAAAAGTCATGGTGATGTCTCACCGTGGCCGTCCTGAAGAAGGCGTAACCGATGAAGAAAATTCCATGCAGCCAATAGCAGATGACATGTCTACTAAACTTGGCGTAACTGTACCTTTAATCAAAGGCTATCTGGATAATGCACCCGATGTAAATGATGGCGAAGTTGTCTTATTGGAAAATGTTCGTTTCAATGCCGGTGAAAAGAAAGATAACGAAGAGCTTGCAAAGAAGTATGCAAGCTTGTGTGATGTATTTGTGATGGATGCCTTTGGTACAGCACACCGCGCACAAGCCTCAACACATGGCGTCGGTAAATTCGCGCCTACTGCCTGTGCAGGCATTCTTCTTAGCGGAGAACTGGATAGTCTCGCCAAAGCCCTGGCTGAACCGGCACGCCCTATGGTTGCAATTGTTGGCGGCTCCAAGGTTTCAACCAAACTCACCGTACTCGAAGCATTATCTGAAAAAGTGGATCAACTGGTTGTGGGTGGCGGTATCGCCAACACTTTCCTAAAAGCCATGGGAAACAACGTCGGCAAATCACTGTGTGAAGATGACCTGGTGGATACAGCCAAAGCCCTGATCGAAAAAATGAATGCTCGAGGCGCTAGTATACCAATCGCTACCGATGTTGTTTGCGGCAAGGAGTTCAGTGAAACCGCGGAAGCAACTTTGAAAGCAGCCGGTGATGTAGAAGATGATGACATGATTTTTGATATTGGCCCTGACTCAGCTAAAGAGCTAGCCGATATCATTTCAAAAGCAGGAACTATAGTCTGGAATGGGCCAGTGGGTGTGTTTGAATTCGATCAATTCGGCGAAGGCACCAAAACTGTTTCCATGGCCATTGCTAATGCTGATGGTTTTTCATTGGCCGGTGGTGGCGATACAATCGCAGCAATTCAGAAATATGATATTTATGACCAAGTATCCTATATCTCTACCGCGGGTGGTGCCTTCCTCGAATATCTGGAAGGAAAGACCTTGCCCGCAGTAGCCATGTTAGAAGAAAGAGCTAAATAATAAAACACGTCACTTAACAAGAGCCCTACTAAAGCTAACCGGAGCAATCCTCTTGGAAAGAAGAACAAAAATCGTCGCTACACTGGGTCCGGCAACGGATGATCCAAAAGCACTGGATGCTCTTATTGAAGCCGGTGTAGATGTTGTGAGGCTGAATTTTTCTCACGGTACACCGGAAGAACATAATGAACGCGCAGAAAAAGTACGTAACCGCGCACGAGCACATGGCCGACAAATTGGTGTACTGGTTGATCTTCAGGGGCCAAAAATACGCATCGATAATTTCAAAAAAGGATCCATTGAGCTAAAAGAAGGCGATGCATTTATTCTTGATGCCGACTGTGATCCCGAATCAGGTGACCATACCCGTGTTGGCATTGCTTACAAAGAATTACCGAATGACTTAAAACGTGCTGACACCCTATTGCTGGATGATGGCCGTATCGTGTTATGGGTAAAATCTGTCGAAGGCAACCAGATCCACTGCAAGGTGAAAGTCGGCGGCACGCTTTCAGATAGAAAAGGCATCAATCGTCAAGGTGGTGGACTATCAGCGCCAGCACTAACCAAAAAAGATAAAATCGATATCAAAACAGCTGCAGATCTAAATGCAGATTACCTTGCGGTTTCTTTTCCGCGTTGTGCTGATGATATTCATGAAGCCCGTAAACTTTTACAAGAAGCGGGCGGGCACTGTGGCATTATTGCCAAGATCGAACGAATCGAAGCACTCGATGCTATTGAAGAAATTATTGAAGCAGCTGATGTCATTATGATCGCACGTGGTGACCTGGGCGTTGAAATAGGTGATGCCGCATTACCCCCGGTCCAAAAAGAACTCATCCGAAAAGCTCGCGAAATGAATCGCGTGGTAATTACAGCTACACAAATGATGGAATCCATGATTGAAAATCAAATTCCTACCCGCGCTGAAGTGTTCGATGTTGCCAATTCCGTATTCGATGGTACCGATGCCGTAATGCTGTCAGCAGAAACAGCGGCGGGCAAATACCCCAGCAAGGCTGTCGAAGCCATGGATCGCATCTGTCGTGTGGCCGAGAAACAACGTGTCACCATGCGTTCAGATCATCGTATTAATACCCGCTTCAAAAAAGTCGATGAAGCTGTTGCCCTTTCTACTATGTATGCAGCAAACCATCTAAAGGTTAAAGCAATAGCCGCCCTGACCGAATCAGGTTCGACTCCGTTATGGATGTCACGCATTAGCTCTGGTATCCCAATTTATGCATTAACAAACCATGTGGAAACACGCAGAAAAGTCACGCTATATCGTGGCGTTTATCCCATTAGTTTTAGCACCGATACCCGTGACCATGCAGCAATTAACATAGAAGCTGTTGATGAACTTAAACGTCGCGGTGTAGTGCGTGATGGTGATCTCGTCATCCTCACAAAAGGTGATTTGATGGGACAGCTAGGGGGAACCAACGCCATGAAAATTTTGCGGGTGGGTGATGAAGCACCGCCTAATGGCGATAGCTAAGCCACGAATTACTATTATTAACGAACTAATCAAATTATTATTTTTACAAATTAAGACAGGAGAAAACCCATGGCACTTATATCATTACGCCAATTACTGGATTACGCCGCTGAAAATGATTTCGGCATGCCGGCATTTAATGTTAACAATATGGAACAGGTGCATGCCATTATGCAGGCAGCCGATGAAACCGACAGCCCTGTCATTATGCAGGGTTCTGCCGGTGCTCGATCTTATGCTGGCGAACCTTTCCTGCGTCACTTGATCAGTGCAGCGATTGAACAATATCCTCATATTCCTATTGTTATGCATCAGGACCACGGTTCCGAACCTGCCGTATGCCTGCGCTCAATTCAGTCAGGCTTTAGCTCAGTAATGATGGACGGTTCGTTAGAAGCTGACATGAAAACCCCATCAAGTTTCGAATACAACGTAAACACAACAGCAGAAGTGGTAAAAATGGCTCATGCCGGCGGTGTTTCTGTGGAAGGTGAGCTGGGTTGTCTGGGTTCACTGGAAACCGGCGAAATGGGTGAAGAAGATGGTCACGGTGCTGAAGGTAAACTGGATTTGGATATGTTGCTGACCGATCCCCATGAAGCCAAAGATTTTGTCGAAAAAACTAATGTGGATGCCCTGGCCATTGCCATTGGTACTTCGCATGGCGCATACAAGTTTACCAAGCCACCCACTGGGGCAGTATTGCGTATCGATCGCATCAAAGAAATTCATGCCGTGATTCCTAATACACATTTGGTCATGCATGGTTCTTCCTCAGTGCCACAAGACTGGTTAGCGGTCATCAACAGCCACGGTGGCGCTATGGGTGAAACCTACGGTGTTCCAGTTGAAGAAATTCAGGAAGGCATCAAAAATGGTGTTCGTAAAGTAAATATCGATACTGATTTACGTATGGCATCTACCGGTGCGATACGTAAATACCTGATTGATAATCCAGCCAACTTTGACCCACGCAAATTCCTTAAAGAATCTACCGCCGCTATGAGTAGTATTTGTAAATCACGGTTTGAGGCCTTTGGTTGTTCTGGACATGCATCCAAGATAACCGCCAAGTCTTTGGAAAAGATGATCGATTATTACAAATAACAAGTGTGTTAATAAAGATGTATAAATAATAATTTTCTGGCAAGGCCAGAATAATCTACAAAAAAGGGATGCATATGCATCCCTTTTTTATTTATCTAATTGTTTAAGACGGTATTAAATTTTAATGTGCATGTCCGTGATCAAGCTCTTCTGGCGTTGCATCACGCACCGCTTCTATGCTGACATCGAAGTGTAATGTTTTTCCCGCCAATGGATGGTTGGCATCAACCGTAACCTCTTCATCACTCACTTCAACAACCACAATTATTTGCATTCCCTGTGGGCCTTCAGTCTGAAATTGCATTCCCGGTTGAATATCCTCGACACCTTCAAAGGCGCTGCACGGAACTTTTTGTATGGCTTCAGGTGAATGCTCGCCATAACCATCATCAGGTGCCACGGTTACTTTTAATGTGGCTCCAGTTGTTTTTCCCGTAAGCTCATTTTCCAGGCCAGGAATAATATTATTTGCACCATGCAGGTAAACCATCGGATCACCATCTCGCGAATTATCCAGAATTTCTCCTGCATCATCCGTCAGTGTGTAATGAATAGTCACCACACTTTTATCGCCAATCATTAAACTCATAAGTCTTTTCCTTTACATATTTTTCTAAAATAAATTTTTATTAATCAGCATATGCGCATAAATACTAGCCGCATAACCCAGCGCAATCGCCGGCGCCCATTTCAAATGCCCAAAAAACGTGTATTTACCCCTTGCCTGCCCCATAAGGGCTACACCAGCTGCAGAACCAATAGATAACATACTACCGCCAACCCCAGCGGTAAGAGTAACCAGCAACCAATGTCCTTGAGACATGTCTGGCTGCATCGTCAACACCGCAAACATCACTGGAATATTATCTACAATGGCTGAAAGCACACCGACAGCAACGTTGGCTGAAAAAGGCCCCCATTGCTCGTACATAAGTTCCGAGACCAATCCGAGGTAACCGATAAACCCCAGGCCACCCACACATAACACGACGCCATAAAAAAACAGAAGCGTGTCCCACTCGGCGCGGGCAATTTTGTTAAACACATCAAAGGGGATTACGTCGCCAGGACGGCTATCGCTGTAGGGTATATCACTACGATGACGATAATGTGTTTTTTTCAGGTAAAAACCAAAAAATTGTAAGTAAGCCAGGCCGGTTAACATACCAATGACGGGGGGCAAATGCAGAAAATTGTGAAAACTGACTGCGGTGGTGATGGTCATCAGGAATAAAACCATAATCCGTTTGGCACCACGCTTCATCACCACCAACTCATCATCAGCAACCGGTTGCTCGTTAGGTATAGCAAAATGCATGATGGCTGCGGGAACAACAAAATTAACCAACGAAGGAATAAACAACGCAAAAAATTCCCAGAAATCCACAATTCCCTTTTGCCATACCATTAACGTCGTGATATCACCAAACGGACTAAAGGCACCGCCTGCATTAGCGGCAACAACAATATTGATGCAGGCAATACCAATGAATTTTTTGTTATCACCGCCTACGGCCATAACCACAGCGCACATTAACAATGCGGTGGTGAGGTTGTCTGCCACCGGTGAAATAAAAAATGCCAGTATGCCGGTTAACCAAAATAACTTGCGGAAACCATAACCCCGTCGGATTAACCAGGAACGTAAAGCATCAAAGACCAAACGTTCATCCATAGCGTTGATGTAAGTCATCGCTACCAGCAGGAACAGCATCAGTTCCGTGTATTCCAGGAAATTATGGCGAACCGCCTGCTCTGCTTCGTGGGTGAGACCTTCGCTCGCATAAACTGCCGCGATCAACGCCCAAATAATGCCTGCAGCAAGAATAACGGGTTTTGATTTACGCAGATGGGTAAATTCTTCTGCCATCACAAAGGCATAAGCCAGCACAAAAATACCAATGGCCGCATAACCCACCGTATGGTTTGTTAAGTCCAGTCGTGTACCGCCTGTTGATGCAAACACCAATTCAGGTAACAGAAGTGCAAAGCTAAAGAATAAAACTGCCGACAGAATTTTCACTTCATCAAGACCCTAAATTTTGCTGATACGCGATTTTTTATTTGTGCACATTGTACCTAGCTGTCAGGCAGGCATACAGTCCATGGGCTGACTATTCTTCGGGCTTTTCGAGTTTTTTGGCGGCCAGGCGCAATGCCTCAAGCCGATTTGGAACACAGTGGCCCTCAGCAAGATTGCGAATGACGCCCTGACGCTCCAGAAATGTTTTTACTGCGGGGCGCGCGCACACCAGAAAAGCCTGGCGGCCATTGTCCTGCGCATCGTGGATCATATCGTCCAGGGCGCGGGCGCTGGTAAAGTCAACCTGAGGCACGTGGGTCATATCCAGTACCAGGGCCTGGTAATGATCAAAGCTAGCTAGCCTTCTGGCCATACCTTTGGCTGCACCAAAACTCATGGGGCCCTCGAGATGGTAGAGCAAAATATCACCTTTGGCAGATTCCATAATAGAACCTTCTTCTTCATCCAGCGGCACCTCTTCTGTAACTGTGGTTGTTGCAACAGCATTTTTAAGCTGTAAATCCGTCATGCGTTTCATAAAGATAAAACTGGCCATCACCATGCCCACGGCCACCGCCATAATCAGATCAACAAACACCGTCATCAATAACACGGTCACCATCATTAGCACACCAGCCTTGGGCGCTTTCTTAAGCCGCTTGAGATAGTCCCAGTCAATAATGTCGGTACCGACCTTGATCAGAATACCGGCGAGTACTGCCTTGGGAATTTCAGAAGCCAGACTGCCAGCGCCCAGCACAATAGCCAGCAATACCACTGCATGAAGGGCCCCTGAAATGGGGGTCAATCCACCGGCTTTGACATTTACCACGGTACGCATGGTGGCACCAGCGCCGGGCAGGCCACCGAAAAAACCCGCTACCGTGTTACCAATACCCTGGCCGATGAGCTCACGATCAGACTTGTGATAGGTACGGGTGATGTTGTCTGCCACCAGCGATGTCAGCAGGCTATCTATGGCGCCCAATGCGGCCAGAATCAATGCGGATTTAATCATGTCCGGCAAATATTCCAGCATAAAGATAGGCATCACTATCTCTGGAATACCGGTTGGAATATCACCAATAATGGGCGCCCCGCTATCACCCATCAGATTAATGTAAACCACCGTACCAACAATCAATGCCAACAGCGGTGAAGGCATAAGCTTATTCACCTTGGGTAAA
>JAUVNZ010000054.1 GCA_030599435.1 Gammaproteobacteria bacterium
AGTTTGAGTTATTCACGAATCACTGGTACCGGTGGTTATTTACCTGAGAAGGTGTTGTCTAATCACGACCTCGAAAAGATGGTGGATACATCCGATCAGTGGATTATTGAACGAACTGGCATTAAAAAACGCCATATCGCTGCGGAAAACGAAACCACCTGTGATTTAGCCGAACACGCGGCACGCGATGCCATGGATGCTGCGGGCGTAAAGCCTGGCAATATTGATCTCATTATTATTGCTACAACCACCCCCGATCGTGTATTTCCCAGTACGGCCTGTTTATTGCAGGAGCGACTGGGGATTCGCGGATGCGCTGCATTTGATATTCAGGCGGTGTGTACGGGGTTTGTTTATGCCTTAGGAGTGGCTGACAAGTTTATTCGTAGTGGAAGTCATCGCTGCGCTTTGGTGATAGGTGCTGAAACTTTATCACGAATTATAGATTGGACGGATAGAGGCACCTGCATTTTGTTTGGTGATGGTGCGGGTGCTGTAGTGCTTGAGGCTAGTGAAGAGCCTGGCATTCTTTCCACACATTTACATGCTGATGGCGAATACAAAGACTTGCTTTCAACGACCGGTGGTATATCAGAGGGATTTGCAAACGATATTGATGGTACGGCGTATATTACGATGCAGGGTAACGAAGTATTTAAAATGGCAGTGAATACCCTGGGCCGCATTGTTGATGAAACATTGGCAGCCAATGACATGCAGAAAAGTGACATTGACTGGCTGGTACCGCACCAGGCAAATATTCGCATCATAAATGCAACGGCAAAAAAACTTAAAATGCCGATGGATCATGTTGTGGTTACAGTGCAAGAGCACGGCAATACATCTGCTGCTTCAGTCCCCATGGCACTTAATGAAGCAGTGCGGGATGGTCGCATCAAACGAGGTGAGACTATAATGCTGGAAGCTTTTGGGGGCGGGTTTACCTGGGGCTCTGCGTTGCTAAAGTATTAGATAAGTTTTAGTTATCGTATTAAGAACCACATTATTAAGAGTTTCGATTTTAAGTACGACGTTTTAAACTTGGTTTAAGTTAAAAACTCTTGCTGCAGGCGCAAGCCGCGCAATAAAAATAATTCAGGAAATACTACCACGATGACATTTGCATTAGTTTTCCCAGGCCAGGGTTCTCAGTCTGTTGGCATGTTGACGGATCTCGCTGAATCATTTCCACAAATAAAAGCGACTTATCAGGAAGCATCTGATGTTCTGGGCTATGATTTGTGGAAACTGGTTAAGGATGGCCCTGAAGAAGAATTAAATAAAACACATATTACGCAACCCGCCATGTTGGCCGGAGGTGTTGCTGTATGGCGAGTCTGGCAGGCTGAAGGTGGACCAGTACCCGTTGCCATGGCGGGGCACAGTCTGGGCGAATACAGTGCGCTGGTTGCAGCAGGCAGTATTTCTTTAAGCGATGCAGCACTATTGGTTGCCGATCGTGGTCGTTTCATGCAGGAAGCCGTGCCAGCAGGTGTGGGTGCTATGGCGGCGGTTCTTGGTCTTGATGACGATAAGGTGATTGATGTTTGTAAAAATGCAGCGGAAAGTGAAGTTGTTACTGCCGTAAACTTTAATTCCCCGGGTCAAGTCGTAATTGCTGGCAATACAGATGCTGTTGAACGCGCAGTTGCGTTAGCAAAAGAAGCAGGTGCAAAACGTGCACTGATATTGCCTGTAAGTGTTCCTTCTCACTGTAGTCTGATGAACCCTGCAGCAGAAAAACTTGAAGACCGATTGGTAGGTATCGATATCAATAAACCTTCAATGCCTGTTTATAACAATGT
This sequence comes from Gammaproteobacteria bacterium, assembly GCA_030599435.1. The sequence goes on from JAUVNZ010000054.1 coordinate 1,806, forward strand.
TGATGTACAGGCAAAAAGTGAACCGGATGATATTCGTGATGCACTTAAACGCCAGTTGTTTAGTCCAGTGCGCTGGGTTGATACAATCAATGCAATTGCGAAACAGGATGTACAACATATTATAGAGTGTGGGCCTGGCAAGGTACTTGTGGGTTTAAACAAGCGTATTAATAAACAAATGACTGCGTCATCAACACATGATGTTGATAGCCTTAAAAAAGCTTTAGAGTCAGTTCAGACGGAGGGGGAATGATGTCCAACAATCAATCATTAGCTGGCGAGGTTGTACTAGTCACAGGTGCAAGTCGCGGTATTGGTAAAACGATTGCTCTAGCATTGGGTGAGCAAGGCGCTACTGTCGTTGGAACGGCGACATCAGACAAAGGCGCAGAAGCCATAAGTCAATATCTGTCCGAGAGTTCTATTAAAGGTCGGGGTTTGATGTTAAATGTGACCGATCAGGATTCTGTAGACCATGTTATGACAGAAATGACAGAGGCTTTTGGTGCGCCCAGTATACTTGTCAACAATGCCGGCATTACACGGGACAATTTGTTAATGCGCATGAAGGAAGAGGAGTGGAACGATATTATTAATACGAATCTTACCTCCGTTTATCGAATGTCTAAAGCCTGTGTGAGGGCCATGACTAAGGCGCGTAAGGGAAGAATTATCAGCATTAGCTCTGTGGTAGGGGTTTCTGGCAATGCAGGTCAAACCAATTATTCTGCAGCGAAAGCAGGTTTGATCGGTTTTACCAAATCCCTGGCACGCGAAGTGGGCGCTCGTGGTATTACCGTCAATGCTGTTGCACCTGGCTTTATTGATACCGACATGACTAAAGCTTTACCTGATGCCCAGAAAGAGGCTTTGTTGTCTGCAATTCCGCTCAATCGCCTGGGAAACCCAGAGGAAATAGCGTCTGCGGTGGCTTTTTTAGCATCTCCTGGTGCAGCCTACATCTCAGGCGAGACTTTGCATGTAAATGGCGGAATGTACATGGCTTAGTAATGGCTGGATTCAGTCCATAATTAAAGAAATCAATAAGATAAAAGTTAAAATTAAAGTATATTATTGCTTGTAACGCCGCGTTGTTTTCACTAAAATACGCGCCACGTAGCTAATGGCTGCATTAGAATTAACTGGGAGGATAAATCCGAAATGAGTGCCATTGAGGAACGAGTAAAGAAAATTGTTGTTGAACAACTAGGTGTAAAAGAAGAAGAAGTCAGCAGCGAATCATCTTTTGTTGACGACCTCGGTGCCGATTCACTGGATACCGTAGAGTTAGTAATGGCATTGGAAGAGGAGTTTGATACTGAAATTCCTGACGAAGATGCTGAAAAAATTACAACTGTAAAACAGGCAACGGATTACATAAACGCCAACGCCAAAGGCTGATTTTTAGTAGATTCTGTCATCAGATTTCTATTTTTAAAATTTATAAAAAGTCAGTTTAAATAAGGCCGCTAGACCGCTCAGGTGGTTGCGGCCTTTTTACTTTTACAGATAAACACTTTCGTGCCAAATATTTTTGTGAAACGCAAAAGTGCGAGAGTCGAAAAAAATAACAGAAACAGTGTTTATTATTTTGTTTCCGCTAATATTTGTTCCATAAATAAACGAATGTTCTGTTGGTTTCAGTTGAGGTTTGTTCATCATGACCAAAAGGCGTGTAGTTATAACTGGGTTAGGTATGGTGTCCCCGGTGGGTTTAAACGTACCAGATTCATGGGCTAATGTATTAGCTGGAAAGAGTGGCATTGCACCGCTTACGCACTTTGATGTGAGTGAGTTCTCCGTGCGATTTGGCGGTTCTGTTCGTGATTTTGATATCACTGACTACATTTCTGCTAAAGACGCTAAAAAGATGGATTTGTTTATTCACTACGGCATAGCCGCGGGTGTACAGGCAGTACGTGACTCAGGTCTGGAAGTCACAGAAGAAAATGCAGAACGTATTGGGGTTGCTATTGGATCCGGTATCGGAGGTCTTACTGGTATCGAAAAAGGCCACGATGCTTATCATAAAGGTGGCCCACGCAAGATCTCACCGTTTTTTGTTCCTAGCAACATCATCAATATGATTTCGGGTAACCTGTCGATTATCTACGGCATGAAAGGCCCTAACTACGCAATCACCACAGCATGCGCTACAGCGACACATTCTATTGGTGATGCAGCGCGCCTGATTGAATACGGTGATGCCGATGTAATGATTGCCGGTGGAGCAGAGATGGCTACGTCTGCCACGGGTCTGGGTGGGTTTGCTGCTGCACGTGCATTGTCGACACGGAATGATGATCCGGAGGCTGCAAGCCGTCCCTGGGATAAAGATCGTGACGGTTTTGTACTCAGCGATGGGGCAGGTGTGGTAGTTCTGGAAGAATATGAATTCGCTAAGGCACGTGGTGCCAATATTTATGCAGAAGTCGTTGGTTTTGGAATGAGCGGCGATGCCTATCACATGACTTCACCATCCAAAGGTGGTGAAGGTGCTGCTCGATGTATGAAAATGGCGATAAAAAATGCTGGTATTAACGTTGATGCTGTGGATTACATCAATGCGCATGGCACATCGACACCAGCTGGTGATCTGGGCGAAACACAGGCCATGAAAACTGCTTTTGGTGATCATGCGCACAAGGTGGCTGTGAGCTCCACTAAATCCATGACTGGCCACCTTCTTGGTGCAGCTGGTGGTATTGAGGCTGTATTTTCGGCGTTATCAATTCGTGATCAAGTTGCGCCGCCAACAATCAATCTGGATAACCCTGATCCTGAGTGCGATCTTGATTATGTACCGGGTGAAGCACGTCAAATGAAAATTGATATTGCTATGAGTAACTCTTTCGGTTTTGGCGGCACTAACGGTACGTTAATATTCCGCAAGCCGGAATAAGACTAGTCGCCACGGCTTATGGCAGCCATGCCGCATATTCGCCAAGTAAACCAACTTCACGATTTATTGGCGTTACATCACGTCAATCCGCAACGTTACCCATTTTTATTGCAGAGCACCGCAAAAAAGAGTACTGCAAAAAATGACTCAGTAGACTCATCGTCCGCACGTTACGACATCCTGTTTGCATTTCCCGAAGATAATATTCGTTTTGAGAATTCTGATAAAAATTCCCTGGATTTTTTTAATGAACTCGATCAGCAGTGGCAAGTTGCAAGAGAAAATAAATCTCAACAATCATTTTTACCTTTTTCAGGGGGATGGTTTTTGTACCTTGCTTATGAGTTAGCCGGACAAGTTGAGCCCAGTTTAAATCTGCCTTCCTCCAATGACGGTTTACCAATTGCTTGCGCTGTACGTATTCCAGCAGCAATTATCATTGATCATGAGGAAGGTAAAACATTTTGTGTCGTGGAGTCTGATCGAGAGGAGTTGCTGGATAGTCTATTAGCAGATATTGAACAGACCCAAAATGAGTTATATAAAACTACAAAGCCACTGGATCAAAATCAAGCTGAATTACAAGAAGATGATTCAAAAGATTATATAAAGGGTGTATCAAAAATAAAGCAATACATTATCGATGGCGATGTGTTTCAGGTGAACCTATCCAGATCCTGGCAGGGGAAATTGCCAGCGTGCGAATCTCCAGTGGATAGTTATCAACGATTGTGCCAACAAAACCCGGCACCATTTGCTGGTTTAGCCCTGATTGATGATATTGCAATAATCAGTTCTTCACCGGAACGTCTTGTTCGGGTAACTGAAGGTTTTGTTGAAACAAGACCAATAGCGGGTACGCGTCCCAGAAGTCATATCGAAGGAGTTGATTCTGCACTACAAGAGGAACTGCTGGCGCACCCCAAAGAACGTGCCGAACATATTATGCTAATTGATCTGGAAAGAAATGATCTTGGAAGGGTATGTGTGCCTGGCACAGTTGAAGTGGACGAGTTGATGAGGTTGGAAAGCTACGCCCACGTTCATCACATTGTATCCAATGTTCGTGGCCAGCTACGTGAAAATGTTACTCCGGGGCAGGTACTTCGGGCTGTTTTTCCCGGTGGGACTATTACAGGTTGTCCCAAGGTGCGCTGCATGGAAATTATTGCTGAGCTGGAGAATGGTGGGCGCGGTGCTTACACCGGTTCTATGGGTTATCTAAATCATGATGGCAGTATGGATATGAATATTCTAATTAGGACGATCGTGCAACGAGGTGAAATGATTAATTTTCGTGCTGGAGCGGGCATTGTGGCAGATTCATCCCCGGAATTTGAGCTTGAAGAAACCCGGGCCAAGGCAAGGGGATTGTTGCTAGCTATAACTGAACAGATGGAGTGAAGCAGAATATGACCTGATGAGGGTTAATGATTTAGGCAAGCAGTTTGTGGGATTATGGTATTCTTCTACGAAATATTAGCACAAAAAAAAAGAATTAAATTGAAAAAAGAATTACATAAAAGTGTCTAGCAAATTGCCGTCGATATTAATAAATGGTCATATGACAGATCAGGTATCTGTCCTGGATCGAGGCTTTCAGTATGGCCACGGCCTGTTTGAAACGATTCATGTTGTTGAGGGTGAACCACAATATTGGCTGCAACACATGGAACGATTATTAGAAGGTTGTTCTCGATTAGAGATACCAATTCCTGAATTGTCTGTACTCCAACGTGAGGCTAAAAGTTTGTGTGCTGAGATAGCTGAGGGTGTATTAAAAGTAACAATAACCCGCGGAGCAGGTCGCCGAGGTTATGCAGCTGATGAATCTGAAAATAACACAAGAGTTCTTGCAATATTTCCCACGCCACAATATCCGAAAAAATATTGGTCGGAAGGTGTGGTTGTCAAGCTGTGTAATACGCGGCTTGGAATAAATCCCACACTGGCTGGCATTAAACATTTGAATCGTTTAGAACAGGTGTTGGCCCGTGCTGAATGGAGCTCCATAGACATACACGAAGGTTTGATGCTTGATATTAATAACAATGTAATAGGCGGCACCAAAAGCAATGTGTTTTGTGTAAAAAATGGTGAGTTATATACACCCGATCTTGCTTTATGTGGTGTAAAAGGGGTTATGAGAGAACAGGTAATTAAGCTTGCAAAACAGACGGGTATACTTGTGCATGAAACGCAGTTGAATCTGGATGATTTATATCAAGCTGAAGAATTCTTTCTCAGCAATAGTTTAATCGGTATATGGCCCGTTCGTTTATTGGAAGATCATAACTTTAAGGTGGGACCGATGAGTCATCAATTCGCCAATGCATTACGTAATAAAACACGTGGAGCAAAAAATGTTGCGTAATGTTCGAAAAGGTATGGGTTATAGAAAGAGTATGGCTAATATCCCGCGTGAATTGATATTCAAGATTGTCGCGCTTGTAATATTGGTAGGGAGTATTTATGGCACATGGGTAATGATGGATTATAGAGCTTTTGTAGATGAGCCAATACAGTTTGGCGAAGAAGGCCTGTTGTATGAAATTAAATCAGGTAAGACTTTGACTCATGTCGCGAGAGACTTGCAGTCACGTGGACACATAGATACTGCATCTTATCTGGTCTGGTTGGGAAAATTTGAAGGCAATGCCAATGATATAAAAGCAGGTGAATATCGGTTTGAGAACGGTATCACTGCCGCACGTTTACTAGAACAAATTGTAAATGGAGAAACGCTGCAATACGCCATTACTATTGTTGAAGGGTGGTCGTTCAGACAATTGATGGATGCGGTACACAGCAATGAATTTTTATTGCATACGCTGTCGGACTACAGTGATGAAGAAATTATGGAACATATCGGTCACCCTGGGGAACATCCAGAAGGGCGATTTTTACCGGATACCTATAATTTTCCCCGACTGACAACTGATGTTGATTATTTGCAACGCGCTTACGATGCTATGCAGAAGTTACTTAAAGATGAATGGCCCAACCGTGCAATCGACGTTGAATTTAAAACGCCCTATGAGGCTTTGATTTTGGCATCGATTGTGGAAAAAGAAACCGCACTTCCCAGCGAGCGAAAACAAATTGCCGGCGTTTTTAACCGGCGACTGCAAAAACGAATGCGTTTGCAAACAGACCCTACGGTTATTTATGGTTTGGGACGTACTTTTGATGGCAATATCCGTCGGCGTGACCTGCGCAAAGATACCCCCTATAACACCTATCTCCGCAAAGGATTGCCACCCACCCCAATCGCCATGCCGGGGCGTGATGCGGTTCTGGCTGCCTTAAGTCCTCAACCTGGCCTGGAGTTGTACTTTGTTGCCCGAGGTGATGGTGGCCACAAGTTTTCAGCGACGCTGGAGCAGCACAATGCAGCCGTAGTGGAATACCAGCTGGGCGGCAAGGCGCGGGCGTTTTCTTCGCTGCCTGATGGTAAGCTAAAACCCAGTAAATAATATTTAAAACAAAGTTATAAGTAAGATTAATATAATTGGTGATTATCCCCTTGACGTATGTACATAGGTTTCATATACTATGACCATACTCAAGGAGAAAACGATGGCTAAGAGCTTCACGATTACTGAATTTATGCGCCGCTTCCCAGATGATGATTCCTGTCTGGATCACCTTATGACCCTTCGCTATGGCAAATCTCTGGATTGCCCTAAATGTGGCAAACATGGGAAGTTCTCTAAAATCACTAAGGTTCCTGCTTACCAATGCGCTTGGTGCGGC
>JAUVNZ010000396.1 GCA_030599435.1 Gammaproteobacteria bacterium
GATCTTATAAAAGGCAAAGTCGTTATTCAGAATAGCGAGCTGGATGATCTTATCATTGCCCGCAGTGATGGTACGCCGACGTACAACCTTACCGTGGTGGTGGATGACTGGGATATGGGTGTTACACACGTCATACGTGGTGATGATCATCTCAACAACACACCACGGCAAATTAACCTGTTGCGTGCACTGGGCGCAGAGTTACCTATCTATGCACACGTGCCGATGATATTAGGTGAAGATGGCAAACGTCTTTCCAAACGTCATGGCGCAGTGAGTGTTATTCAATATCGTGAAAATGGCATTCTTCCGGAAGCTTTGTTGAATTACCTGGTACGGCTGGGTTGGTCGCATGGGGATCAGGAAGTTTTTTCCATGGAAGAATTGATAGAGCTGTTTGATATTAATGATGTGAATTCTGCAGCTTCAATGTTTAATTCTGAGAAATTGTTATGGTTGAATCAACAATACATTATTGCAGCTTCTCCTGAACACATTGCACATCACCTGAGTATTCATTTAGGTAAATTAGGCATTGATCCTAGTGAAGGGCCAGATATTCTTGAAGTAGCAACCGCACAACAGGAACGTGCTAAAACATTGGTGGAAATGGCGGAGATTAGCGAATTCATTTATCGTGATTTTGAAGCGTTTGAAGAAAAGGCCGCAAAAAAACATTTACGCCCTGTAGCACAAGAGCCCCTGGAGAAAATAAAAGTAGCACTTGCCGAACTGGAAGACTGGTCTCCTGAGGCGTTACACAAAACCGTTGAAACAGTTTCCGAAAAACTTGAATTAAAAATGGGTAAGGTAGCGCAGCCATTACGCGTTGCTATAGTAGGGCGCGCGGCATCACCGGGAATCGATGTAACACTGCAACTAGTGGGTAAAGAGGCCTGTCTGCGACGTATCGACAAAGCACTTGCTTATATTCAAAAACGTATAGAAGAAAGCTAAAGAATGAATGACAAAGAAACATCTACACCAAGCAATTTTATTCGTCAGATTATTGATGAAGATATCAAGGCGAATAAAAATAATGGCAAGGTAGCAACGCGTTTTCCGCCAGAACCTAATGGCTACTTACATATAGGCCATGCTAAATCCATTTGTCTGAATTTTGGTATAGCTCAGGATTACAAAGGCACCTGTAATCTACGCTTTGATGATACTAACCCGCATAAAGAAAATGCCGAGTTTGTAGATGCCATTAAAAAAGATGTGCAATGGTTAGGCTTTGACTGGCAGGACCGATTGTATTTTGCTTCTGACTATTTTGAACAGTTACATGATTATGCGGTACAACTCATTAAAAAAGGTCGAGCCTATGTTTGTGATCTTAATGCAGAAGAAATGCGTGAATACCGTGGCACATTAACAGAGCCTGGAAAAGATAGCCCACACCGAAATCGCAGTGTGGAGGAAAATCTGGACTTGTTTGCCAAAATGCGCGCAGGGGAGTTCCCTGATGGCGCTAAAGTGTTGCGCACAAAAATTGATATGGCATCTCCGAATATTAATTTGCGTGATCCAACAATTTATCGTATTCGTCATGGTGTGATTCACCATCAAACCGGTGAGTCCTGGTGTGTGTATCCTATGTACGACTTTACTCACTGTTTGTCGGATTCCATCGAAGGTATCACGCATTCTATTTGTACAC
>JAUVNZ010000339.1 GCA_030599435.1 Gammaproteobacteria bacterium
AGGGTTGCCTGTTCAAGATAATCTGCGGCAACATAGGCGCCTAACCCGGTTAGATTGTCATAGTAGTCAGACCCACTGTAAGCTCTCTGCAGTGCTTGCACACCACCTTTCCAATACCAGTCTCCATCCTCTGACCAGGCCTGGGGTGAGAGTAACAACAGTACGAGTACAATAAATATTTTCAAATTTTTCATCATGGTTACCCCATATTTAAATTTATTGATGTGACATGCTCGAAGGAACGACGATTAGTTTGAGTGGAGTTTTGTTCGGGTAATTCCTTCACAGACATATCCTGATTCCAACCCGGCACGCCACGGTCACCAACAAGGCCGGTATCAATCAATGTGGCCAGCCAGTGTTGCGATTTAAGCTCAAGTAAAATTCGTGTACAGCCAAATGCAGGTTCCAGATCAGATTCGGTTTTTGCGGTTAACGACATAGCACCCAGTTGTAACTTGTGTTCCCCATTCTGGCACCATTTTCCATGTTTATTATCCCACTCACGCAGATAAGTCGTATTTAAACCATAACCCAGAGGACGCAACAGCCAGAGATAAATACGTTGCCATATGGAGAGAGGTAGCAAGCTGGCCGAAGGTGCGTCATGCCAGCGGTGAGCACGATCCGTAAGCGGGGTCAGACCGTTAGCCAGCATCCAGCTATCCAGCAACATATCCTTTGGACCCTGGCGATCATAGAATGCCAGTACACCATTGATTTCTTCAAACGCAGCACTTGCACCACTGCTACTTTTTAATCGGAATTGTCCGAGTAAAGTAAGCTCTACCCTTAAATCCATTTCGATTCCTTCAGTATCCCCTGGCGAGCTGAATTTATAACTGAGTGTTCTTCCTACCGGTAAATGTAATTGTGCAGATAGTTGTTCTTCTTCTTCAGCGGGCTGCACACGCTCACCTTCTTTAGGTCTGGCAACCAGTTTGTACTCAAGTTGATCGTTGTCTTCGCGCATTAAAACACTGGTTAGATGAAACGGGTGCGTTGCACTTCCCAGACTTGCTTCTCGTTGTACCTGTAAATGCAGATGGGGTTGTGGTGACCGACCGGAATTGCCACAGGCTGCCAGGATGGTTCCCGGTTTGACCCGATCGCCTTCCTTAACCTTGATACTGTCCTGTCGCAAATGCGCCAGTAATACATGCAGACCATTATCCAGACGGAGTAATATAATATTTCCCCAGTTATTTTTAATATCAACTTCACCGGGTTCGTTGTCGTCGAGTTTATCCATGGCGCGGACCACCTCGCCATGTGCCGGCGAGATTACTGGCAGGCCAAAGCAATGAAAGTCTTCCCTTTTAGAGCCCTGGTCACGAAAACTTTGTCCATATTCAGTGATATAAAAATCCAGTGCATAGCGCCATTGTTCTTTATGAGTGTGCGCGCCGTTAAAGCCCTGATAAATTTCCCACTCGCCATAAAAAGGTGGCAATAACGGCACACTGTTAAATTCTCCATTGCGCACCTGGGCGAGACGGGCACGTTCATAATTGACTTCTGGCAGGCCGGGCTGTGGTGCGATCCATGGTTTTCCCTGGCCACTGCGTTTGCCTAATGCACTAAGAACAATCAATGTGGTGAGAACAAAGGGAATGGCCATAACTGGCAATCCATAAATCATCAGAAAATCCTGGGTGGCAACAACCAGCATGGCTGTTAAGGCAACTGACAACATTGCTAAAAAGGTACCGGCTACACTGGGTATGGTATAAAAACCGGCAATCGCCATGGACGTGAGGATGAAGGTAAACCCTGTCCAAACTACCAGGCTGGGATGGGGTTTGTCGGTCAATAGCATAAAAGTGAAATGCCCAAATGCGTAGCCAAGGATTGCTAACAGTGCCAGATAACGGGAGCGCCAGAAGATACCCATAAACAGTAAAAGCCCTACCCACGGCTGGGGAGAAAAAAACGTTGAACCCAGACTGCTAAAAAAATTATCGAGCCAGGGAGTAAATAACACACCCTGTGGTTCAGCCAATGCCAAATAATCACTGAGGGAGGAGTAACGTCTGGCCACGGGCGTAGTGAACAAAACAACCAGTATAAAAGGAAGACTTAAGGCGGGCAGTCGATCAAGACGCCATAACCCATCAGCAATGGCAACAGTGATCAGTACGGCGAGAACTGCCCCCAATATAATCAGTGCAATCAGATAGAAATTGAGTTCATAAAAAGCACCCAGTGAAAGTCCGACCAGCAGGCTATTGTAAATTTGTAAACCACCGTTTGAATCGGGAAATTGAAAGACACGTGCTGTTATCAAGCCCGTGATGGCACCCACTAAACCCGCCAGTCCAATATTTGGAAACCAGAAAGTCGCCGCTATGATCAACAAGCCCACCCAACGATGATCGACAAAGAGGATGTCAGAGTAGGC
>JAUVNZ010000365.1 GCA_030599435.1 Gammaproteobacteria bacterium
TATAACAAAGGTTCAGATTACGAAGAGTCAGGGGGAATAGCGATGGATAAGTTCACAACATTAACCGGTATTGTCGCACCTATGGATAGATCCAACGTGGATACTGACGCCATTATTCCCAAACAGTTTTTGAAGTCCATTAAACGTTCGGGTTTTGGTCCCAATTTGTTTGATGAGTGGCGCTATCTGGATCACGGTGAGCCGGGCATGGATAACAGTAAGCGATCCTTGAATCCTGACTTCGTTTTGAATCAGTCTCGTTATCAGGGAGCAAGTATTTTATTGGCGCGGGAAAACTTCGGCTGTGGTTCGTCACGCGAACATGCGCCGTGGGCGTTGCTTGATTATGGCTTTCGCGTCATCATCGCGCCCAGTTACGCGGACATCTTTTTTAACAACTGTTTTAAAAATGGCATCTTGCCTGTCGTGCTTGATACGCAGATATTAGACGGTTTATTTCAGGCCATGGCGGCTAACGAAGGATATCAGCTTACCGTTGATCTCGAAGCGCAAACGATTACAACGCCAGACGGCGAGATCATAAACTTTGACGTTGAAGAATTCCGCAAACATTGTTTGTTGAATGGGCTGGACGATATAGGGCTCACTTTACAGCATGTGGATGAGATTCGTGCTTATGAAAAACGACGAGCAGAAGAAACGCCCTGGTTGTTTTGACGATTTGATTTTATAGAGAACTTTTTACTGAGAACAAAGAACATGACTAAAAAAATTGCAGTTTTACCCGGTGATGGTATCGGACCCGAAATTGTTGCAGAAGCTGTGAAGGTGTTAGAAAGCCTGCGTGCCGATGGTCTTGATATCGAAATGAACGAGGCCCCGGTTGGTGGTGCGGGTTTCGATGCAAGTGGTAAGCCACTACCAGATGCAACGCTAGCGCTTGCGAAAGAATCTGACGCAATTTTATTGGGGGCAGTGGGTGGTTACCAGTGGGAGTCACTGGATATCAGTGTGCGTCCGGAAAAAGGTTTGTTGGGTTTGCGCTCTGAGTTGTCACTATTCTCCAACCTTCGTCCCGCAATTCTTTATAAACAGTTAGCTGATGCTTCCACGTTGAAACCAGAAGTGGTTGCAGGTTTGGACATCATGATTGTGCGTGAACTCACCGGCGGTATTTATTTTGGTCAGCCTCGTGGTGTGCGCGAGTTAGAAAACGGCGAGAAGCAGGGCTTTAATACCCTGGTATATTCCGAATCCGAAGTTGAACGCATAGGCCGTTCCGCCTTTGATATCGCCATGAAACGTGGCAAGAAGGTCTGTTCTGTGGATAAAGCTAATGTGCTGGAATGTACGGAGCTATGGCGCGAAGTAATTGAACGTGTAGCGAAAGATTATCCAGAGGTGGAGCTGTCGCACATGTATGTGGACAACGCTGCTATGCAGCTGGTGCGAGCCCCCAAGCAGTTTGATGTGATGGTGACCACTAATATGTTCGGCGATATTTTATCTGATTGCGCGGCGATGTTGACTGGCTCTATTGGTATGTTGCCATCGGCGTCACTGGATGCAAATGGTAAAGGTATGTATGAACCTATACATGGGTCGGCACCGGATATTGCCGGACAGAATGTTGCCAACCCATTAGCGACAATTTTGTCTGTCGCAATGATGTTGCGTTATTCGTTGAATGAATCTGCAATGGCGAACCGTATCGAGCAGGCTGTGGAAAAAGTATTGGATCAGGGTTTGCGTACGGCTGACATTTATAGCGAAGGTATGAAGAAAGTCAGCACGTCTGAAATGGGTGATGCCGTTGTTGCTGCCTTAACATAGTTGCTGCGCTTGTAAGTTAAATTAATTAACTTGAATAAACTATTTATTTAAAAGTAAGGAAAACCGGAGATAAGAAAATGAAAAGGGTAGGGTTAGTAGGTTGGCGCGGTATGGTGGGTTCAGTACTCATGCAACGTATGCGTGATGAAAAAGATTTTGATTTGATTGATCCGGTTTTTTTTACCACTTCGCAAACAGGGCAGCCAGGTCCGGATGTAGGCAAAGATGTGCCAGCATTAAAAGATGCGAAATCCATTGATGAGCTGAAAGCCATGGATGTGATCATTACCTGTCAGGGTGGTGGTTACACCGAAGACATTTATCCGCAGTTACGAAAGGCAGGCTGGGA
>JAUVNZ010000348.1 GCA_030599435.1 Gammaproteobacteria bacterium
ATCCAGCAACATCACACCCTCATCCGGTATCTGTGCCAAACGTTGTACCGCTGATACCAGGGGCAAGCGGAAACGACCGGCATCGAGTGTGCATAAGGCCTCGAAGTTCAAGACTCGCCAGGCATTACTCTCCCATTTACCAAGGGATACAGCACCGGGCACACCAAAACCAGGAGAGCCCGGATCGGCACTGAGGCACCAGGCAGTACGGCCAGTATCAACAAGCGCTGTTGCCAACTGTGACGTTAATGTCGACTTGCCTATACCAGGTGGGCCATAGAGCAATACGCGACAATCCTGTTCCATCACCGCGCCAACAATCTCGGCGGCGGAACAGGCTAATACCGGCAAACTCTGTCCGTGTGTATTCGCTCCCATGCATTAACTATAGGTCGCAATAACAGTCGGGAACAGGCAAGCAATTTCAGTTCTTTACCAGCATTAGCTTCTATAATTAGACAATCAGGCAGGGAGCATCGTGGTGAAAAAATAGTGAATATCGACGAATACACATTCGGCAAGATAGTGGTAGATGGCCAGACCTACACGTCGGATGTGATCATCACACCGGAACAGGTCATTGATTCCTGGTGGCGCAAGCAAGGCCACCGTCTGGACAAGAGTGATCTTGAAAATATTCTCGACGCCAAACCCGATTGCCTGCTGGTGGGTACTGGCTATTACGGCCGCATGGATGTGCCACAGGAGACCATTAAATATCTACAATCAAAAAACATTCAAATTGAAGTTGCACCCACCCAGGATGCGATTAGCGAACTCAACCAGCTGCAAAAGAGATGCGCCCGCATCGTCGCTGCATTGCATTTAACCTGCTAGGGTGCAGATATTTGTTTAAGGCTTAAGGGATCTGATCCCTTTTATTCGCCCCCCTTTATTTCTGGTTAGAAATTCATGTAGCCTATAACTACTGGAACAATAATTTCAAGGAGTGGAATATGGCCTACCGGTTAATACCAATGCTATTGATGTTTATGGCTGGATGCGTAGCAACAGCACCAATAAAATCAACACCCCCGGAAAAACCAGACCCAAAAACAAAATATTTATTCTGGATGCATGGCATTGGTCCTGAGAGCAAAAGCCCAGACCATAAACGAGTTCAACATTACGAAAAAATTGCACAATCACTCGCCAACCATGGTTACACCGTTATAAGCGAACACAGGGATGATGTTGTTATTGAGATTTATGCCAAAACTATTGCAGATCAAGCTCGTGAACTTCTCAACAAAGGCGTACCACCAAAGAACATTACTATTGCCGGTTTTTCAAAAGGCTCTTTAATGGCCGCTGCGGCTGCGACAGACCTCGCTAACCCGAAGGTGAATTTCGTATTAGTATCAGGCTGCACCGATAGATACGATCTTGATTATTCAAAGATAAAAGGACGAATACTATCAATCGTTGATAAGGGTGATGAAGGTTGGTTTTCCTGCGCAAAACGCATTATTGCCAATGATCCGGATGTTACCTTCAAAGAAGTTGAAATCTTGATGGGTAGAGGGCATAGAGGATTCAGGATACCCAAGAGCAAGTTCATGAATCAGTGGCAACCACACTTGTTTGACTGGATCCATTAACGGTATTGATTCGATAAACTGAGGCCATAAAAGAAATAGGGATCTATCCCCTATTATTTGATAATTTGAGATGAGATATATTAATACAATAGAAAATATTTAATACTAAATTACCTACTCCGAGTTATTTTAGGGACGATTAACTTGACCAGATCCCAGTATCATTTTTTAACCAGGCCCGCACGCTGGACGATCGGGCTACTTTTGATATTCACATTTTTACTCACCATTTTATTCATCAATTCACTTACCAACACAGCCCTGGCAGAACCAGGCGCATCTAAACCCCAGGTGACACAGGGCGCTTTCCTTGTCGCAACGAAAAAAATACACGGTACAAGTTTCCAGAAAACCATTATCTTAATCACCCACTACACCGACAAAGAAGTCATGGGTCTCGCCATCAATCGCCCAACTGATATTCCACTGAACCAGGTATTTCCAAAGTTAAGCCCACTCAAAAAAAATACTGATCTGCTTTACATGGGTGGCCCGGTACGTCCCAAAACCCTGTTTGTGTTATTAAGCACTAAACAACCTAAAGAAGGGTTGCATCACGTTATCGATGATGTTTATTTTTCATCGGTAAAAAATGCCTTTAGCCCCCCATTACAAAAGATCACTCGCGCTTATAATGGATACTCCGGATGGGCAGCACAACAACTACAAAATGAAATCAACCGGGGAGACTGGCTGGTTGTACACACC
>JAUVNZ010000150.1 GCA_030599435.1 Gammaproteobacteria bacterium
AGTAATATGTTTGTCACGTGCACATCCTGTAGTGATGATTGCCGCTTTGGTGTTGGCCGCATTGGCAGGGTTTTCACGTGTTGTGGTTGGAGCTCATTGGCCTATGGATATTTTTGCCGGTGCATTTGGCGGCTGGCTTGCAGCATTCATCGGCGTATTACTGTTTAAACGACTTGCTCAACATAAAAACTGGGCCGACCTAATACCCGGCCGACTTTATTTTAATGTCGGCCTGTTGTTAATTGCGTTATATCTTTTTGTTCACGACAACGGCTACCCGGACTCACAAACATTCCAATATTTAGTGGCTATTGTTTGCATTATCACTATTGCTTTTAATTTCTGGTATTTATTCAATAGTGAAAAAACGTCTGCAAAGTGAAGTACACATTGAATTCCCACCCACACAATCTACTACAAAAGTTAAATCCTCACTCTGCCACACTGCTTCTAATTGCAGTGACCACTCTTTTGCACTTACTAGTCGCTGGCCAGGTAGAACTCAGTGTCGACGAAGCCCATTACGCTCTTTATGGAGCCTACCTGGACTGGAGTTATTTCGACCATCCACCCATGGTGGGCTGGTTAAACTCCATCGTAATGTTCTTTTCGCAAAGTGAATTCGCGCTTCGACTGCTTCCCATCCTTATGTTTGCCGGCGTCAGCCTGGTAATTTACCAACTGGCTCAAGAATGTTTTCCGGAAGCCAACGCATGGCTGGGTTTTGTTAGTGTAGCCGTACTGCAATCCGGTTTTTTGTTTCACATCATATCGCTGGCGATGATCCCCGACACACCGTTGTTACTATTTGGTCTGTTGGCAATGCTTATGCTCTGGCGAGCAGTGGGTGCTAACAAAAATGAATCTCAGGAAAACCAACTTCGGAACTGGATTTACATCGGCCTTTTTTTTGGTCTGGCGGGTTTATCCAAGTACACCGCAATAACCCTTGTTGTTACTGCAATCTTTTTTGTGCATTTTTCTTCTCGATGGCAAATCATTCGCACACCGGGGCCATGGATTGCACTGTGTCTATCGCTAATTTTAATTTCGCCAGTTTTTTACTGGAACGCCACCCACGACTGGATATCGTTTAATTACCAGCTGGGTCATGGTTTTAATAAACCTGATTGGAATATTTCCCGAGCCTTACTCACCCAACTGCTGCAATTCGTTGTTTATTCGCCCGGCGTGTTTGTGCTTGGACTTTGGGCATTAATCACAGGTTTCCGTCGCTGGCAACACCCCGGTGTACGGTTCATTATTCTTTTCACACTACCTATATTACTGTTGTTTAGCTGGGGTGGTGGATACGAAGAATCCTTACCACACTGGACCTCACTTGCCTGGGCTGGACTTTCACCACTCACCGCTTTCTGGTTAATGAACAACTGGCAAAGACCATGGGTGCGTATCACAACCTGGTCTTCTGGTATTTATTCAGTGTTATTTGTTTTTATTTTTCACAGCCTGCTATTTTATCCATGGCTTAACATGCCTGAAGATAAAAATATTTTACGTGATCTTTATGGATGGTCTGATGCGGCAAACAAAGCCAAAAAACTCAGTGAAGAAATGTCAGAGTCACCCGGCGACAAACCCGTCATCATGGTTAACAACTGGTCGCTGGGCAGTCGGTTAGCCTGGTACTCCTACCCTGAGCCGGTTGTGATCAACGACACCCGGTTAGATCAGTTTGATCTTTGGTATGGAGGCCCGGAAAAAGTTGGCCGTGGCATTATGGTGGTTCCTGCCTACTTTAAACACCCGCAAACGCTGAACACAAAATTTCATTCCTGCAAGCAAATAGACGCTATGGAAATTAAACATCATGGTCACACTCAGGTGACTTACTACTTCTACGCCTGTTACAATTTTCAGCCCTAGTTCCGGAAACAGCGCAAGCCGTCAGCCCTAATGAAAACAATCATAAAACTCATTGTCACAGTTCTAATTTTTATCCTGATCTTCCGGTCGGTGGATATCAGTGGTGTCGGTTCAGCCATGAGTAATATGGATATAAAATTGGTTGTGCTCGCACTTGCGATACAACTAATGAGCACGGTAGTTGCATCCTATCGCTGGTTTCTGATTATGAAAGTGCTGCAATTTGGCCAGAACTTCCAATTTTATTTTCGTAGCTACTTTAAAGGCACCTTCTTCAACCAGGGACTACCCACCACAATTGGCGGTGATGCATTACGTGTTATGGATGTCGCCAGACTCGGATTTAAAAAAAGAGAATCTTTTTATGGTGTATTTATCGATCGCATTGTTGGTCTGCTTGGCCTGCTTTTATTAAATCTGATGGCTAACGGCCTAAACCCTGATTTGCTGGAGAAAAAGTTTTTTTACCTGATTAATGGCATCGTCCTAATTTCCATTATTGGCGTTCTTGCAGTTATGGCCCTGAAGAAAATCCGAATACTGGAGAACCACCGTCTCGGAAAATTATTTTTCGATCTTTCAATCCGTCTTAATACGGTGTACAGAAAAGCCGATGATGCAGCCACACAAATCAGTCTGTCTATTGCCATTCATCTCTTGTCCATAGTCAGTATTTTCGTGCTGGGGAAAAGTGTTGGACTCGAGTATGACTTGCTAACATATCTTGTCATAATACCCCCAGTTTTCCTGCTTACCCTTATACCTATATCTCTAGCAGGATGGGGAGTGCGAGAAGGTGCAATGCTTGGACTGTTTTTACTCATCGGAGCTGACAAAACTCTGATACTGACCATATCTTTAATGTACGGCATCATTGTTTTGACCACCAGCCTGCCGGGGATGGTTTTCTATCTGAAAGGCAACCGGAGCTTATAGGCAAAAATAAACATGAACGTAGATACCATGCGCAAAATAGACTTCCTTGCCGGAGTCCCACTATGTTTTCTTACCACACTGCTGGTTAAGCTTGGCCAACTTTTCCAGAATCCAAGAAAGAAAGAACCGGAAAACATCTTGCTGATCGAATTATCTGAAATGGGCAGCACTATCCTGGTTGATCCGGCTATGCAAAAACTGAAAAACAAACTGGATGCCAATCTATTTTTCGTAATTTTCAAGAAAAATGCCCCCAGCTTGCAGCTATTGAATACTGTACCAAAGGAAAACATTTTCACTATTCAGGAAGACAGTCTTATCAGTCTGGCGATGAGCACAATAGGCTTTTTGCTATGGGCGCGCAGAAACAAAATAGACTCCGTCATCGACCTGGAGCTTTTCTCCCGCTTCACTGCCCTGTTATCCGGACTTTGCGGCGCACAGAATCGCGTGGGTTATTACCGCTTCCATAACGAGGGTCTGTATCGTGGCGAAATGCTCACACACAAAGTGGCTTACAATTCACACATCCACATCGCAAAAAATTTCATCGCCCTTGCTAACGCACTCATAGCAAGCAATGAAGAAATACCATATTCAAAAACGCTGGTAAGCGATGAAGAAATATCACTCCAAAAAGTTACTTACAGTAACGATTTGAAGTCTTCCATGCACGCCAAATAGCCGCTGAATATAAAGACTTTGATGCTGACAAACACAGGATCGTATTAATAAACCCAAATGCCAGCGAGCTACTTATTCAACGTCGCTGGATGCCGGAATATTACATCATGCTTATGAAAATGATTCTGGAAAAATATGACGATACACTTATCCTGATCACGGGTGCACCCAATGAACACGAAGAGGCCGCTGGACTCGTTAAGGCCGTAGCATCAAATACAGCACCGAAACGCATAATCAATTTTGCCGGAAAACTTAAATTACATGAACTCCCTGTCCTATATAGTGTCTCCACACTCATGGTTACCAACGACTCCGGACCCGGTCACTTCTCTTCCATTACAGAGTTACCAACCTATGTTATCTTTGGGCCGGAAACACCCAAACTTTATGGCTCATTGGGCAACAGCACACCAATTTATGCAGGGTTGGCATGCTCGCCATGTGTTAGCGCTAGCAACCATCGCAAAACACCTTGCGATGACAACGTCTGTCTACAGGTAATCAAACCTGATTATGTGTTTAAAACAATACAGAACACACTCGGTTAGTCACTGAAACTATGCGCCACAATATTCTCTCTTACTTAATTCTATGTGCCTTGTGTACTTCACCTATTGTCTATTCCTCCACTAGCGATACAAAAAACATTACAAAAAGCGTTACAGAAAATATCTCGCCAACAGAACATCTGCCGATACCGGATAATTTTTCGGCTGAATATGTCCTTCAAAGTGGTTTATTTGACATTGGCAAAACGAAACGAACACTTAGTCTTCAAAAAGATGGGAAATATGCTTTTACATCAACAACCAAAGCAACCGGGATGTTTGCGATGTTTTTTAATGGGAAAGTGACTGAACGCAGTATCTGGGAATATCGGGAGGGTCGAGCCAGACCCCTACAGTACAGCTACAAAGACACCAACAAAAAGAAGAAAAGGGACGTAAGCCTGGCATTCGACTGGGATAAAAAAACCGTCACCAACACTATTAATGGTGAACCCTGGAATATGGCAATAACACCCGACACCCAGGATAAATTAATTTACCAGCTTAATATCATGTTCAGCCTGCTTGAGAACAGTGACCTCAAAATGATGGAAATAAATGTTGCAGATGGAGGAAAGCTCAAAACCTACAATGCTATTATCAAGAAAAAGGAAACTATAGAAACTCCCGCCGGGAAATTTGAAACCATCCGCGTCAATCGTGATGATGGAAAACGTGTGACTAACTTATGGTGCGCACCATCCCTCAGCTATCTGCCTGTTCGAATTGAGCACTATAAAAAAGGAGATTCAAAAGTA
>JAUVNZ010000374.1 GCA_030599435.1 Gammaproteobacteria bacterium
AGGCGTAGCTGCTCACAACGTTTCTGGTTTAATGTCAGGCAAATCAGGCCACGACCATGACGCGCCATAAAATTAATGTCTTCGGCGCGAACATGACTTGCCGCCATAATGAGGTCCCCCTCATTTTCACGATCTTCATCATCCATAAGGATAACCATCTTACCCTCACGAATATCATTTATAATTTCTTCAATCTTATGCAGTGTCATTTTCTTTTCTAAACGTCCTACTCAAACTTCTACATCATCCCATCACTTCATCTTTTTATTTCAGGAAACCGCGCTCTGCTAACAGAGATATCGTGACGCCACCTTCAATTTTTGTCGCTTCCTCATCCAGCACTTCTTCGCCTAACAGGAGCCTTTCGAGATAGCGCGCAATTATATCAACTTCCAGATTCACATGCTGACCCACCGTAAAATCTCCCATGGTCGTTGACTCCAACGTATGAGGGACAATATTCAATTCAAGCTCACAACCCTCGATACCATTGACGGTAAGACTAATACCATCAACACAAATCGAGCCTTTTTCGGCAATATACTTTGCCAGGTTTTCGGGGGCCCTGATGACAAAACGTTCCGATCGAGCATCATTCCAGCGCCGCTTTACCTCGCCAACTCCATCCACATGACCGCTAACTATATGCCCGCCTAAATGAGTCGTTGGCGTTACTGCCATCTCCAGGTTTACTTTTGAACCTAACTTCAAATCGCCCAGCGTAGTACGAGAGAGTGACTCACTGGAAACATCAGCAGAGAAACTATTTGCGGAATATTCTACGGCCGTTAAGCACACACCGTTAACTGCAATGCTGTCACCCAGTGATACGCTAGCCATATTTAGGGCGCCAGTATTAATTATCAAACGTGCATCACCATCACGTTTTTCACGTGACTGAATACTTCCAACAGCCTGTATAATTCCGGTAAACATTTTTCGTGGTTATTTTAGTGTTAGTCTCGAATAAATACTTTTCTACATATCAGTTTTTGGTTTCTCTGTTTCTGGTTTAACAACAATACGCCAGTCTTTACCGACTGCGCTCACATCCCTTATTTCCAAATGATGGGTATCGCTCATTTTAGAAATATCCGGTAACGTAAACAAACCGCGCGCTTTATCACCCATTAACATTGGCGCCATATAAATAACTATTTCATCAATAAAATCGGCCTGCATAAAAGCACCATTGAGTCCTGCACCAGCTTCCAACATTACTTCATTAAAATTCTCAGCATTCAAGAACATTAACAAAGCAGGAAGTGAAATTTTATCATTTTCTTTTTGAAGCTGTACGAGCTCTGCGCCTGCAGCTTTAAGCTTTGTTATCTTTTCTTCGTTCTGCTTGACTGCATCGGATGTCGTACAAATAATCGTTCGTCCTGGTAGCGAAAGCATTCGTGCATCAACAGGCATTTTTAACTGGTTATCCAATACTACACGCGCCGGCTGCAAAACTTCTTCGCCTTTGAGGCGCGCATTCATCGATGGATCATCCGCCAACACTGTGTTTATACCAGTAACAATAGCTGAACTTCGAGCACGTAATTGATGTACATCCAATCTGGCTGACTCTCCGGTGATCCACTGGCTTTCGCCGGAAGCCAGTGCTGTACGACCATCCAGACTCATGGCCATTTTACAACGTACAAAGGGACGGCCGTGACGCATGCGCTGCACAAAACCCGGATTCAAAACCTCTGCCTGAGCCGTCATCACGCCAACATCAACGACGATTCCAGCCTCACGCAATTGCGATACGCCCTTGCCGGCTACCTGTGGATTGGGGTCTTCCATAGCCACAACAACACGCGCTACCCCAGCCTTAATTAATGCATCGCTACAGGGCGGTGTGCGCCCGTGATGACAACAAGGCTCTAAAGTAATATAGGCCGTGGCACCTTGTGCTGCTTCACTTTCCGCTGTCTCTGCTTCACTTTCTGCAGCAAGAAGCGCCATGATTTCTGCATGTGGTTTTCCAGCACGTTCGTGCCAGCCCTGGCCAATTATTTC
>JAUVNZ010000359.1 GCA_030599435.1 Gammaproteobacteria bacterium
AGCTGCATGCTTAATGAAAATGGCGGAGTGATTGACGACCTCATTATCTATTTTATGACGGATGACTGGTACCGCATGGTGGTCGATGCCGCCACCCGCGACAAAGACCTGGCATGGATCAATGCCCAGGCAGAATCTGAAGAAGTAGAGATCACCGAACGTGATGATCTGGCGATGATCGCCGTACAAGGCCCTCATGCCAGAGAAAAAGCCCATACTGCATTGGGCGAAAGCATCGAGCCTGCGCGCGAATTAAAACCTTTCTTTGCCGCCGACTGTAGTGACTCAGACAGCAGCAAAGGACAAGGTGACCTGTTTGTAGCACGCACAGGTTACACCGGTGAAGATGGCTATGAAATTATATTACCGGCTGATCAGGCAGCCGCTTGCTGGGAGTCACTGCTTGCAGCTGGAATTAAACCCATTGGCCTGGGTGCTCGCGATACCCTGCGCCTTGAAGCCGGCATGAATTTATACGGACAGGATATGGACGAAGACATCACGCCACTGGAAGCCGGACTGAGCTGGACCGTGGCTTTTGAACCAGAGGATCGTCAGTTCATCGGCCGCAGCAAACTGGATAAACAAAAAGCCGGCGGCACTGACGCCAGGTTGGTGGGACTTATTCTGGAAGATCGTGGCGTATTACGTCCCCATCAAAAAGTGGTCACCGAAGCCGGTGATGGAGAAATTACCAGCGGTGGCTTTTCCCCCACTTTGGGGAAATCTATTGCCATGGCGAGAATTCCAACTACAGTAAAAGACAATTGCCGGGTGGAAATACGCGGCAAGTTACTTAATACCCGAATCGTAAAATATCCCTTTGCCCGCAATGGCAAGGCCTGCTTTTAATACTAAAGCTGAATAAGAAAAACTTTTACCAATTTATTACATTAAGTTATTACATTAAGCAAAACTGCACGAGGAGACAATTCATGAGCAACGTGCCAAACGATTTAAAATACACCAAAACCCATGAATGGGTACGCACTGAAAGCGATGACAGCGTCACGGTCGGTATTACCGATCATGCACAGGAATTATTAGGCGACATGGTTTTTGTCGAACTACCTGAAACTGAAGCCACCTATACCAGTGGTGATGATTGCGCGGTGATTGAATCTGTTAAAGCGGCTTCGGATATTTATTGTCCTATCGCGGGCGAGGTTATTGCTGTAAATGAAGCTCTTGCAGACGCTCCGGAAACCATTAATCAGGATCCTTATGATACAGGCTGGTTATTTAAGTTAACGCCAGAAGATAGTGGTGAAATTGACGAACTCCTGAATGCTGAAGCCTATCTGGAATTGATTGCTGAAGAAGGTCACTAACCATTTAACTATGTAGAAGCACCAAGCAATAAGAGTACACAATAAAAGTTATGCCGTTTATTCCACACACCGAAGAAGATACCCAGTCTATGCTGGACGCCATTGGCGCCAAAAGTATTGAAGACCTGTTCGATGAAATCCCCGCTGAACTGCGTGCCAAACCTCTGGAGATTGTTCCAACGGGTCGCAGTGAAATGGCTGTTAACCGCTTAATACACCAACGCGCTGCGGAAGACGTCCAACCACTTTGTTTTATTGGTGCAGGTGCTTACGAACATCACATACCATCTGCAGTGTGGGAACTGACAACACGTGGTGAATTTTACACGGCTTACACGCCGTATCAGGCAGAAGCCAGCCAGGGCACTTTGCAACTACTGTACGAGTTCCAAACCATGATGACGGAACTCACTGCCATGGATGTATCCAACGCTTCACTGTATGACGGTGCTTCATCATTAGCTGAAGCCGTACTTATGGCGGTCCGGGCTAATCGCAAATCAAAAAGTAAACGTTTTCTTGTACCTCGCACTGTGCATCCAACTTATCTTAAAGTTGTCAAAACAATTACCCAACACCAGGGCATTACTCTTGAGATTTTCGATTATGACAAACAAGGCGGCCATCTTGATGTTAATAGTCTTCCTTCCGAACCAGGTGATTTTACTGCATTAATCATTCCTCAACCCAATTTCTTTGGCGTACTGGAAGATGTCGATGCCCTCACTGACTGGGCCCATACAAATGGCGGCCTGGTTATTGGTGTCGTTAACCCGATGGCAATGGCATTCATTTCTCCGCCAGGCGAATGGGGAACAGAAGGCGCCGATATTGTTTGCGGCGAAGGCCAACCACTAGG
>JAUVNZ010000075.1 GCA_030599435.1 Gammaproteobacteria bacterium
ACAAACTCGTAATTATTTTTTTTGTAGAAGCATCCAGACCCTTTTATAGCTGTTCCTTGTGCTTCTTCATGAATCAGAGGAAATACTACTCGTGCTACGAACTGTTCATTTGCCTGTAGCTCTTGTTTGCTGAGATTAGAGTAGATATCCATAATATGTCTAACAGACTACTATGCGGTAGGCACGAATACTGTCATTCCGGCGGAGGCCGGAATCCAGTGGTTTGGATATGGATACCGACCTTCGCCGGCATGACGTGATGTCATTAATGTTTCACTCAATAATGTTTACTTTCTGCCATGGGCAATCCATGTAGTGCCCGTCATACGGACTTTGCCATCTTTCTTTTGGGCATTGGCGGAGTCAATCACATCTTTGACAAAGGCATTACGGCTTTCTTCATCCATTTGTTTCATCAGTTGCACGATGGGGCCAGCCATGTCTTCCATCATTCCCCAATATTCTTCGCCGCTGTCTGCTTCAAACATGGTGACGGCGAGGTCTTCCACTTCAACATTGTTAAAACCACTATCAGTTAACGCCTGCGTTAAGCGATCCGGATTGGCAAAGGCAAACACGCCGGGTGAGCCGGGTGGTGGTTGTGGAACTTCCATGTGTTTCATGAGTGTTGTCATTGCATGGGTGAAAAAAGGATTTCGTTCTGGCTCTGCCCAGCAGGCAACCGCGATACGAGCATTATCTTTCATAACACGGTGAATTTGTTGCAAGGTATTCTCTGGTTCTGGCATGAACATCAGTCCCCAGCGAATTGTGATGGCGTGAAAACTTTCTGGATCAAAGTCCAGTGTTTTACCATCGACACAACGAAATTCAATATTGGATACGTTTTGCTGGCGTGCTTTTTCACGCGCGATGTCTAACATGTCATCCGCCAGATCGGTACCAATCACAAATCCGCTATCACCAACACGTAAAGCAGCAGGAATGGCTGGCTCACCAGTTCCGGAAGCAATATCCAGCACCTGGTCACCTTCTTTAAGCGCGATGAGTTCCAGCATGCGTAACGTGACGGGTTCGCTACTCTCTCTTAATCGTGCGTCATGTTTTTTCCAACCCGCAGCAACACTGCTCCAGGTTTTATGTTCGCGGTTTATGATGTCCTGGTTAGGGTTCGAGTTTTCCATTGGCTTGTTTGTTGCTCTGTTTGAAGTAGGGAATGTAATGGGGAGGGTTATATGTTGTGAGTCTCTAGCTGGTAACCTCGGTCTCGATAAAACTGGAAATGTTCACGTCCTAGCGCTTTTGCCTGTTCATCGGAGCCTACCAGTTCCGCCACGCGTTGGAAGCGGCTGAAGAAGAGTGGCACCTCAGGAGCAAGGTTTATGAGGACGTCGCTATCTATGTTCGGGGCATCGTGAGTACCAAGCTGGACGGGAGAATTTTCGTTGGAATCGTCTTGGTAGCGTTGGTGAGGGATAAAACTACCAGCCCGAAAGGTCCAAAGCAGGTTATCGATCTTTTCTAATTGATCGTTGGATCCCGCATGCACATAGATACGGTGGCCCAGGCCAAAGGCCTTTTCGATGAGTTTGCAGGCGGTATGCTCGCGCGAGCCCGACTGGAGAATGTAAAAATCGACTTTAGTCATGGCCTAATATTACTACCTGTCATTTTTTCCTACACATTTTTTCCTACACATTAGTTTCCTGTTTTTATGTTTAGCCTACAGAGCGGTCTATCAGAAACTGTGTTAACAGGGGTACGGGTCGTCCTGTTGCACCTTTTTTATCACCAGAAAGCCAGGCAGTGCCAGCGATATCCATGTGTGCCCAGTGAAGTTTTTGGGTGAATCGTGATAGGAAACAGGCTGCTGTAATGGTACCAGCGGTACGGTCCGCAATATTGGGAATGTCAGCAAAATTGCTCTTAAGCTGATCATTGTATTCATCCCATAGAGGCAGCTCCCAGGCTCGGTCACCGCTGGTTCTCCCGGCATTTAATAAATCATGTACAAGAGGATTATGATTGCCCATTACGCCGCTGGCATGGCGACCCAGGGCAACCACGCAGGCACCGGTAAGGGTAGCAATATCCACGACCGTATCAGGATTGAAACGTTCGCAGTAGGTGAGTGCATCACACAAAATAAGGCGCCCTTCGGCATCAGTATTTAAGACCTCAATGGTTTGGCCAGACATGCTGGTGACAATATCTCCAGGTTTGGTGGCTGCGCCGTCTGGCATATTTTCAACGGTAGGGATAACGCCAATGACATTGCGAGGCAGTTTCAGTTCTGCGCAGGCTGTGAGAGTGCCTAGTACACTGGCCGCACCGCACATATCGTATTTCATCTCATCCATTGCGGCGCCAGGTTTAATCGAAATGCCGCCAGAGTCAAAGGTCACTCCTTTACCTACCAGCACAATAGGTTTTTCATTGTCTTTGCCGCCCTGATATTCGGCAATAATCAGCTTGGGTGCCTCACGCGAACCTCTGGTCACAGAAAGCAGGGCGCCCATACCAAGTTTTTCCATTTGCTCCTGCTCAATTACGCTGACTTTCAGAGTGCTGTATTTTTCACCCATAGTGCGCGCCTGTTCGGCGAGGTAGCTTGGGGTGCAGATATTACCGGGTAAATTACCAAGGTCTCTGGCCTGTGATACACCCATAGAGATGGCCGAACCTTCACGAACAGCGGTTTCACCACTAGGTAAATCGCTGCGTTTAGGCACCATGAGGGTGAGTTTACGCAGTGGGCGACGAGTATCCTCTTTTTTCGATTTTAACTGGTCAAAGCTGTAGAGTGATTCGCAGGTAATTTCCACACTGTGGCGAACTTTCCAGGGTAGATCCCGAGTTTTTACGCTGATATCAGAAAGGTAGCTCATACCTTCCAGGGAACCAGTTTCATTAAGACGACTGACGGCACTGGCGATAATACGTTTAAATTCCTTGTCGCCGACCTCCCTTTCTTTGCCGCAGCCAACTAGCAATACGCGGTCGGCCAGTGTTTTTGGGATGTTATGAAGTAGTAGAGTTTGGCCCAGTTGACCCTCAATATCTCCGCGGCGAAGCAGGGAAGATATGTAGCCATCACTGGCCTTGTCCAGCGACTCTGCGGCCGGGCTGAGACGTCGGGGTTCGAAGATGCCGACTACCACGCAAGCGGAGCGTTGTTTTGCCGGGTTGCCACTTTTGATGCTGAATTCCATCGTTTTTCTTCTCACTTGGTAATAGTCATTTATTGTTCTTGGTAGTTCGCTGCTCTCAATAATGCCAGATAGTCCATGGTGATTGGTTTCGGACTATGTTTGGGTTACGGTAGAGGGCACAGTCTACTGGAACACCCGCTCCGGGAACACTCTGAGCATACAAGAAAATTAATACTGATTTTGATACAAATATTGATACGACAGCCTTCAGAAAAACATCTAAATCAAAGACCCCTTAGTTTTGGTTATTGACCGTTATTTAACAAAAGAAATCTTGCAGGCATTTGTGGCTGTGGTAGTGGTGCTATTGCTGATTTTTTCCACCCGGCATTTTGTGCTTTTTTTGGCCGATGCTGCATCAGGTAAAATAAGCAGCGAGATAGTATTGAATATGCTGGCCTTGCGCACCATCACCTCGTTAAGCGTGATATTGCCATTTGGGCTCTATATTGCCGTATTGCTGGCATTTGGTCGTTTGTACAAAGACAGTGAAATGACGGCATTGTCGGCTTGTGGTGTAGGGCCTATGCGAGTGATTCGTACTGTATTTCTCGTGTCGGTGGTCTGCAGTTTGTTGGTGGTCTTTTTTTCATTCTGGGCTACGCCCTGGGCGAATGAAAAAGTTTTTCAGGTGCGTGAACAGGCACAGGCGGCGACACCTTTTGCAACCGTTTCAGCCGGCCAGTTCAGTAGTATCGGCCATGGTAGGCAGGTATTTTACGTAGAGAAATTAACTGAAGATCGTTCCCGACTTGAGGATGTTTTTGTCCAGTCACAGGAAAATAATGGCCTTCTGGATGTTTTTTCAGCGCGTAGTGGCCATCAAACTATAAACCCGGAAACCCGTGCGCGTTATTTAGTGTTAGTAGATGGCTATCGATATCATGGCACACCAGGCAGTGCTGATTTCACAATCCAGAAATTCAAGAAAAATGCGATTCGGCTTGAGCGGAAGGAGATTGTTTCCTTGCACCGCACACGCTGGGCAACACCTACACAGGATTTGTGGAACTCGAATAACTTGCTGGATCAGGCAGAGTTTCAGAGCAGGTTTTCCATGCCATTGGCCACGCTATTGCTGGCTGTATTGGCAGTGTTGTTGAGCCGTACCTCACCTCGACAGGGACGTTTTGCTAAATTATTTATTGCTGTACTTGTTTTTATTACTTACTACAACACATTGGGCGTTGCACAATCCTGGGTGGCACGCGGTGAGGTGCCAATACAGGTCGGAGTATGGTGGGTTCATATTTGTTTGCTAATGGTCATGGCGACTATAGCGATCAAATATTGGGGTTGGCGACCTTTTTCATCAAAGATGCAGACTCAAACCTCTACAGCAAATGAAGGTTAAGGGAATGGTGAATTAAGTGTTAATCCTCGATCGATATATTGCACGTCATGTTGTTATGGGCATCCTGCTAGTGATGGGTTTGTTGTTGTCATTATTCACAGTATTTTCATTTATGGATGAGCTAAATCGAGTAGGTAGCGGCAGTTATAAAACATCAGACGCTATTTTGTACGTGTTGTTATTAATTCCTGGTTTAATTTATCAATTATTTCCTATCACCGCGTTGCTTGGTTGCACGATTGGGTTAGGAGTATTGGCAAGTAATAGTGAGTTGACGATTATGCGCGCTGCAGGCATCTCATTAAATAAAATTGTTTGGTCAACAATGAAAGTGGGTTTTCTGCTAGTGGCATTAACCTTGATTATTGGAGAAAGTATCGCGCCGGTTGCTGAGCAATATGCAAGAACGCTTCGTTCTGTTGCTATTTCCGACAAGCTGGCGATTCGTGGTAAATCTCAATTATGGGCCAGGGATGGAAATAGTTTTGTGAATGTTCGTGAAATTTTACCCGGCGAGCGTCTTGGTGGGATATTTATTTATGAAAGGGACGCATCTCACCAGGTATCCCGCATTGTTCAGGCACAGTCAGCAGTATTTCAGAAAAACCAGTGGATACTGGAAAATGTGGTGAGTAGTGATTTAGCCAGTAAACAAGTGACTTCGCAACACCAGGAAAAATTAATTTGGGATACTAGCTTAAGCCCTGATTTATTGAGTGTGGTGACGCTTCATCCTGCTACCATGTCAATTCAAGGTTTGTATCAATATGTTGGTTATTTAAAGAAAAATGGCCTGGATGCAGCAACGTATGAATATGCATTGTGGGGAAAATTAATTGCACCTCTGACAACTGGTGTGATGATGTTTCTCGCAATTCCTTTTGTATTTGGGCCATTACGCTCGGTTGGAGTAGGGCATCGAGTGCTTGTTGGTGCATTGGTGGGTATTGGGTTTTATTTGGCTAACCAGATGTTTGCCTATGTGGGTATCGTGTATAACTTTAACCCAGTAATGAGTGCATTATTACCCGCGACAATTGCGTTTATTGTTGCTTACTGGATGTTACGCAGGGTGAATTAATTGCTTGTTTAAGAGTGCTTTGAGCGAGTGCTCTGTTTTTTGGTTTCTGTTAAAGTCTTCAATTTTTTTAAACTTTAGAATAAAAAAGACTGGCAGGTATCTACCAGTCTTTTTTGTGATCATCACACCAGTAATTTGTACGTTTGATTATAGGCCCCCAATCCCAGGATTGCCCTCAAGCCCTTTAATCTTAGGCAGGTTCATATCTTTCACGCGAATAGTATCTTGTGCGCGAACATACTCGGCTACAACATCCCAGATAGGATTATTCTGTTCATGTTGCTCTACACTGGCCCAGCCGGCGACTTTATACTTTTTGCTCGCGCCTACAGGTTTGCCATGTATTTCCATATCACCTATGCGGTTGCCAATAGTCTTGCTCGGATCGATGCTGTATTTCAGTCCGCCGACGCGTACCATGTCACCACCTTGTTGGTAGTAAGGGTCATCGTTGAACAGGTTGTCCCCGATGTCTTCCAGAACCAGCTTGATCGTTTCCCCAGTTATTTCGTTCAGGGTAACTTGAGGATAGGTGATAGCGGTTTGAGTCATTACGTGTTCAAAGGTGATGGGTTCTCCTGGCAACACGCTGACACCCCAGCGGAAACCTGGTGAAAATGCCAGATCAGCACCCTGTGTATCAATAAGCGCATCCAGAATTAACTGATCAAAGGTGCCGTTGAAACTGCCACGACGATAGAGGAGATCGTCTGTCACTCCCAGCTTTTCATTCAACTTGTCCAGGTAAGGTTCGCGAACTTTATCGATATAGGTAGACATTTCCTTGTCTGGCTCGATCAAGTTGGAGAATATAGGCAATAAATTAAAGCGGAAGTCGCTCACTTTGCCATTTTTGACGTCAAAGTCTAAAACGCTGAGGAATTTTCCGTTAGAGCCTGAATTAATGACCAGTGTTTGGCCGCCAGAGTTTTTGATTTTTACAGCTTCCGGTACAGCATCATGGGTATGGCCACCCATGATGGCATCAATACCGGTTACCCGGCTGGCCATTTTCAGGTCAACATCCATACCGTTATGTGAAAGCACGATGACAACCTGGGCACCAGCTTCGCGAGCATTATTTACTGTTTGTTGCATCTTGTCTTCGCGAATACCAAAACTCCAGTCGGGCATCATGTAGCGTGGATTGGCAATGGGCGTGTAGGGGAATGCCTGGCCGATAATGGCTACCGGTACGCCATTCATCTCCTTCATTACATAAGGTTTGAAAACGTCTTCTTCCCACTGGTTACTGATAACATTCTGGGCAACAAAATCTATGTGGCCCTCAAGATCTTTTTCGATAATTTCTGTTACTCGCTCGGCACCAAAGGTGAATTCCCAGTGCCCTGTCATTACATCAACGCCAAGCAATTTTGTGGCATCTACCATATCCTGAGCATTGGTATACAGAGAGGTGGCAGAACCTTGCCAGGTATCACCGCCATCCAGAAGTAATGAGTTTGGACGGCTTGCCCTTAGTTGTTTGATCAATGTAGAAAGGTGTGAGAATCCCCCGACCTTGCCGTATTGTTTGGCGGCTTCCGCGAAGTTTAGATAAGTAAAGGCGTGAGCTTCAGGTGTGTTAGGTGAAATGCCATAATTAGACAGGAAATGTTCGCCGACCAGGTG
>JAUVNZ010000297.1 GCA_030599435.1 Gammaproteobacteria bacterium
CGTCGTATCGGTGCGGTGAAGAAGGGGGATGAAATTACCGGCAACGAGACTCGCGTTAAAATAGTGAAAAACAAGGTCGCGCCTCCCTTCAAAAAGACCGAATTCGATATCCTTTATGGCGAAGGTATTTCTCGTGAAGGTGAAATCATTACTCTGGGTGTGCAGGAAGGCATTATCGACAAAAGCGGTGCCTGGTATAGCTATAATGGCGATCGCGTCGGCCAGGGTAAGGATAATGTGCGTAACTTCCTCAAGGAAAACCCGCAGATCGCAGAAGAGATTGAAGCTCAGGTTCGAGCCAGGTTGTTGCCAGATTTAGCGGGAGCTGCCAGTAGTAAAAAGAAGGAGCAACAAAAAGATGCAAAAAAGGGCGAAGGAAAAGCTGAGGAGAAAAAACCTGTTGAGGTCGAGGCTTGATCTCAGAAAGTAGTGAGTCCTTACAGGATGAGGTAGCATCTAAAAAGGTGCTGCCTCATTCTTCTTTGCGCAAAAAGGCCATGGATCTTCTGGCGCGACGCGAGCACGCAATCGGAGAATTAAGGCAAAAATTACTGACCTATCTGAAAAAAAAGGATTTTATCGTAGAGTCAGTGGATCGTGTCATTGGTGAATTGCAAAGCGATGGTTTGCTGAGCGACGAGCGATTTACAGAGGCATTTGTTCGTTATCGTAGAAAAAATGGTGTTGGCCCTATGCGCATACAAACGGAATTGCGCGAACGCGGAGTGAGTGAGAAAATACAGGCGAACTGGCTGGATTTCTCAGACCCACTATGGGGAGAGCAAACAACACAAGTCAGGGTTAAGCGTTTTGGAGCTGACTTGCCGGGGGATTACAAAGAACGAGCCCGTCAGGCTCGTTTTCTCCAGTACCGGGGTTTTACTACCGACCAGATTAAGCAAGCTCTGGCTGGCGAGAATTGTGATTGAAACGACTGTTACTAAATTTTCTATTGTTTAACTATTTATTGCTAGAGAATGAGAAACATAAATAAAAATGACAAGCGCTGAAATTAGAAAATTATTTCTGAATTATTTCAGCGAACGTGGCCATGAAATTGTACCCAGCAGTTCGCTGGTGCCTGCCAATGATCCGACATTACTGTTTACTAATGCCGGCATGGTGCCATTCAAAGAAGTTTTTACCGGGCAGGAAAAAAGAAATTATGTACGCGCAGTTAGCTCGCAGCGTTGCGTGCGTGCCGGTGGTAAACACAACGATTTGGAAAATGTTGGTTATACAGCTCGCCATCACACCTTTTTTGAAATGTTAGGTAACTTTAGCTTTGGGGATTATTTCAAACGCGAAGCTATTCAATATGCCTGGGAGTTTTTAACGGTAGTCGCCAAGCTGCCCTCAGACCGCCTTTTGGTCACTGTGTATGAGGAAGACGAAGAGGCTGCAGAGATCTGGTTGAAAGAAATCGGTATTGATCCCAAGCAGTTTATTCGTATTGGCGACAAGCCTGATGGTAAAAAATACGAAAGCGATAATTTCTGGTCTGTGGGGGATACCGGTCCCTGTGGCCCGTGTTCTGAAATCTTTTTTGACCACGGTGAGGATGTTGCTGGTGGTCCGCCTGGGTCACCGGAAGAAGATGGCGATCGTTACGTCGAAATTTGGAATCTGGTTTTCATGCAATACGATCGTGATACTGAGGGCACGTTGAATCCGTTACCCAGCCCTTCAGTTGATACCGGTATGGGATTGGAACGACTCGCGGCTGTACTGCAGGGTGTGCACAATAATTACGACATCGATTTATTCCAACACCTCATTGAAGCCATTGCCAAACTGGCGGGGCAAAAGGATCTCTCCAATACTTCGTTACGCGTCATTGCTGACCATATTCGTGCCTGTGCATTTCTGATTACCGATGCTGTGGTTCCATCCAACGAAGGACGTGGTTATGTATTGCGACGCATTATTCGTCGCGCTATTCGTCACGGCCATAAGTTAGGTTTTCGTGAACCATTTTTCTTTAAGCTGGTTGATGTCTTGTGTAAAGAAATGGGTGATGCCTATCCAGAATTAGTAAAAGCAAAAGCACAAGTGGAACGTACATTGAAGCAGGAAGAAGAACGTTTTGCTGAAACGCTGGATAACGGGTTATCGATTTTGGAACAGACCATTACTGATTTGTCTGGTAAGACAATTGATGGTGAAACCGTCTTTAAGCTATATGATACCTTTGGATTTCCTGTTGATTTGACAGCCGACATAGCTCGTGAACGTGGTTTGCAATTGGATATGCCCGGTTTTGAAAAAGCAATGGATGCGCAACGTGAACGTGCGCGTGCCGCCAGCCAGTTTGAAGCGGATACCGCGAACTCAATTAAGATTGAAGGCAGCACCGAGTTTACTGGTTATGACAAATCTGAAGATGAAGCAACAGTAGTTGGACTCTTTAAAGATTTAAAAGAGTCAGTTAAAAATATTAATCATGATGATTTGGCGATTGTAGTACTGGATCGTTCTCCTTTTTATGCAGAGTCTGGCGGGCAGGTAGGTGATCAGGGTGTGCTCGAAAATGGGGCAAACAAATTTACTATCGAAACTACGAAAAAACATCCTTCGGGTGCTTTTTTGCATATAGGCCGTATGAGCAATGGTAACTTAAACATTGGGGATAAAGTTCAGGCTACAGTTTCAAGTGACCGAGATACAAAAACGCGTCTAAACCATTCCGCTACTCATCTTATGCATGCAGCACTGCGTAAGGTGCTTGGTGACCATGTGACCCAAAAGGGCTCTTTGGTTAATGCTGGTTATTTGCGTTTTGATTTTTCTCATAATGAGCCAGTCACACCGGAACAGTTGGCAAAAATTGAA
>JAUVNZ010000310.1 GCA_030599435.1 Gammaproteobacteria bacterium
GTTATTTTCGGTGTAATGCAGGATGCAACCGTTTTCACCGCCGCCGACAATGGAGGTGTAGGCGTGTTCGCAGCCATTTCGTTTGTAATGGTGTTGAAACTCGGCTTCGATTTCATATTCCATCATGCCGGGTTTGGTAATTTGCATTGCGCGTATGTGAGCCTGGGCTGAAATTTTTGCGGCTTTGCGCATGGCGGTAATTTCAGTACGGCTTTTATATAGGCGCATGTCGTGTAGCAGGTGATCCAGTGCGACAAACTCACCCGGTGTGTGTACGCCCGCCCGAGCCTTGTCACGCAGCTGATTAACCCAACCGTTAACCTGGGTATCAAAGCCGGGGTTGCAACCCATGGCATAGAAAACGCGTTCACAGTTTTCCAGCAGACCCGGCAGGATGTCATCGATGTCGGTAATGGGGAAAGCATCATCAGCACCGTATTCTTCCATGGCGCCATCAAGTCCGGCTCGTCGTCCATGCCAGGTTTCCATTTCAGGATCACGTTCTCGGCAAAACAGAATGTATTCAGCGTGTTTGCGTTTTGGAATCAATACAACAACAGCTTCTGGTTCTGGGAAACCGGTCAGGTAGTGAAAGTCGCTATCCTGTCGGTAGGTATGCTCGGCATCACGATTACGCATGAGAATGGGGGCAGCCGGTAAAATAGCTACCGAGGACTTGCCCATCATTTGCATTAAACGTTTACGGCGTCGGGCAAATTCAATCTGGTTCATCTTTTGATTGTAACGGCGTGATTGTAGCGGGGGAAGGGCTAATGAGTGTTAGGTATTAATGTAAAGTTGACTCTGATTGGGGCGATGATTTTGTGGGCTGTAATTCCTCGTTGATGAGCAAAGCGCCGACACGTATGTATTCGACCAGCTCGGCGTAGGCATTTTCGTCTTCTTCATTGCCTTCAAGGCTATAGGAGCTACCTGCTCGCGCAATTTCCACCATGTCATTTGCTACCTCACGGGCGTTATCCGGTAGAGGGGCAAAATCTATTACGCCACCCAACGCCAAACCCACCAGATAGGCCTGGCACCAGTCTCCCAGCGCATTCACCCGGTTGTCGATATGATCATCGTCGACGGGCAGTAGCAGCTGAAATTCACAATTGGGGTCATTTAATTGTAGCCGTGTAATGTCATGCAGCTGATTGAAGATTTCCAGGGCTTCTGCAGCCAGCAAGTCACCTGAATCATGTGACATATGTGGCCACAGGTTATGTTGCCAGAGCTCGGCTTTGGCACTGGTTGTGGCACATAAAAGGCCGGCCAGCGTGCCGTGAACTTCACTGGGAGTAACCTCGGTATCCAGTTTTTCCAGCGCGGCGGTAATGGTGATGTAGTCAGGGATATTGTGTTCCATGGCCCTATCTTAACATCAGGTTTAACACCAGTTTTAACATTAGTTTTAACATTGGATCAGAGTAAACACAGTACGATGGGTTTGACCCACTTTCAGCCCCGATTTATAGTGAGAGACAACAACACTGTTTTACCAGAGGGTACAATTTCGTTATGGCCGAATCGGATATTAGTAAGCTGGAACAACGCATTGATGAGCTGATTACGCTCACTGAGTCGTTGAGTAACGAAAATAGCCTCATGCGTGATCGCCAGGATATTCTGGTGGAAGAACGTGCCAGATTGATTGAAAAGGCTGAACTGGCGCGGTCACGAGTGGAAGCCATGCTGGTGCGTCTCAAAGCCATGGAGACCGAGACGTGAGCCCAACTGATACATCGGTTGAGACTGAAGCCGTCACTATTCGTGTACTGGACAAAGATTATCAGGTGGCGTGTCCGCTCGATGAGCGGGAAGCGCTCCTGGATTCAGCCAGGTTTCTTGATGGGAAAATGCGCGAAATACGCGATAACCGGAAAATGGTTGGCGCGGATCGTGTCGCCGTGATGGCAGCCCTGAATATTGCCCATGATCTGTTGCTGTGTGAGTCTGGAAAAGATGGGGGTTCAGGTACAAAAACCAAGCTACGCAATCTTCAGGCCAAAGTGGAGGCCGCAATCAGTCGTGGTCGGCAATTAGAGCTATAGAAGACTAGAGAAAAAACTCATACGGCACGATACGGGTTTACCCCACAAGGGGGTATCGAGAAAAATTTAACTCAAAATACGGGGTCGCGAAGCGACAAACTGCTTGTAAATCCCGCTTTTTTGTCTTGTTTGCCTTGTCTCGCACTCGCCTGAGCCTTTTCTCTAGCCTTCTTAGGAGTATGATTTAAACAAGTTTCGATTTGGCGTTTCCTGGGGTGTTCGATACTGTACTGACATTTTCTTGGCCCATGCTTAACCATTTGGGGGCATAACGTCGGTGTTGTGTGCATGTCCGTGCTTCGGAAAGCCTGATATGTCGACCGTTGTTCCCACCTAACTCGCTCCGGATCCAAGAGCGACGGTACAACCGGCACATTTGGGAAACGCCTCCCTTTTCTCTTAAGCACGCTAGCTAACAGGCACGCTACAATTTACAGGATTTCTTGAGTGACCGACCTAAGCGCATTGCGTCAACAACTGCGAACTCAACGACGAGCACTGCATGATGATAAGCAGTCTTTCCTGAGTCAGCGAGCGGTTGAGCAACTGGCGCGGCATCGCGTATTTCGTGTTGCACAACATATCGCCTGTTATTTACCCAATGATGGTGAGCTGGATGTTACCCCCCTGATCGACCAGGCCTGGGCCATGGGAAAAACGATTTATTTACCAGTGCTGAGTTCTA